>JAYUTD010000619.1:0-6477 GCA_043755305.1 Saprospiraceae bacterium | reverse complement strand
CTGCGGGTAAAGCTGGGTTTAGAGGTTCAAAAAAGAATACTCCATACGCTGCTCAAATGGCAGCACAGACTGCGGCACAGACTGCATTGGATGCTGGTTTGAGGCATGTTGAAGTTTTTGTTAAAGGTCCTGGAGCAGGAAGAGAATCTGCCATCAGAGCAATCGATACTGCAGGTATCAAAGTTACAAGAATAAAAGACGTAACGCCGATCCCGCATAATGGATGCAGGCCTCCAAAGAAAAGAAGAGTTTAATATTATTTAATAAATACATAGTAATGGCTAGATATACTGGACCTACAACTAAGAAAGCAAGAGCATTTGGCGAACCAATTTTTGGTTACGATAAATCATATGAAAAAAGAAAATTTCCTCCTGGACAGCATGGGCTTTCTAAGAAAAGAAAGCAAATGTCTGACTACGCAGTGCAGCTCATGGAAAAGCAAAAAGCAAAATATACTTATGGTCTTTTAGAAAGACAATTTAGAAATTTGTTTGAAAAAGCGAGTAGCAAGCACGGTGTAACAGGTGAAATCCTTTTGCAATTGTTGGAATCAAGATTGGACAATACTTTATACAGAATGGGTGTTGCTCCTACAAGAAAGGCAGCCAGACAATTGGTTGGACACAAACATGTATTGGTAAATGGCATTCTTACAAACATTGCTTCAATGCTGTTAAGACCTGGAGATATATTATCTGTAAGAGGGAAATCAAAAGGATTGGATTTTATCAAAAACAACGTTGGTAAAAAAACAGATTCTAAAAATTTCGCGTGGATCGAATGGAATGCAGAAAGAATGGAAGGCAAATTTATTGCTTATCCGGAAAGAGAAAGAATTCCTGAGAAAATCAATGAACAATTAATTGTGGAATTGTATTCTAAATAATAAGTAAAATAAACAGCTGCCCTAATTACAAGTTAGGGCAGCTATATTTTTTTTGAATAACATTAAATTTCCTTATAAACATGAGTATTCTGAATTTTCAAAAACCAGATAAAATTAGATTGCAAAAAGCAGATGATTTTGAAGGTATATTTGAATTCAAACCTCTTGAACCAGGTTTCGGTCAAACAATTGGTAACTCACTAAGAAGAATCCTTTTGTCTTCTTTGGAAGGTTATGCAATTTCTACTGTTAGAATTGGAGGAGTAGACCACGAATTTGCATCAATCAAAGGTGTTGTTGAAGACACTGTTGACATAGTTTTGAATTTAAAGCAAATAAGACTTAAGCCTGTCGTACTTGACAATACCGGGCAGGAAGAGAAGATATACATCACAATTTCAGGAAAAGAAGAGTTTAAAGCAGGAGACATCGAGAACTTTAATAATATTTTTAAAGTGATGAACCCTGATTTGCACATCTGCACAATGGAGCCATCAGTTACTCTTGAATTAGAACTTACTATAAGCAAAGGTAGAGGTTATGTACCTGCTGATGATAATTTGCCAAAAGATGCTCCGATAGGTGTAATTCCTATTGATGCAATCTACACTCCAATTAAGAAGGTGGCTTATAAAGTTGAAAACACGAGAGTAGAACAAAGGACTGATTATGAAAAATTGACCATTGACATAAAAACTGATGGTACAATTCATCCTGAAGATGCTTTGAAAGAAGCGTCAAGGATAATGATACAGCACTTAATGCTCATTACTGATGAGAATATTACATTCAATGACTCATCTAATAGAGAAGACAATATAGTTGATGAACATATCTTGCATATGAGAAAGCTTCTTAAGACTTCATTAGAAGACTTGGATTTGTCAGTGAGAGCTTACAATTGTTTGAAGGCAGCAAAAATCAATAGCTTAGGTGAAATGGTGAAGTTTGATACGCATGAATTGTTAAAATTCAGAAACTTCGGTAAAAAATCTTTGGTTGAAATTGAAGAATTGCTTCAAACAAAAGGACTGACCTTTGGTATGGACCTTAGTAAATATAAATTAGACGAAGATTAATCGTTTTGGCCCTTTAGGATTTTTAATTAAAAAATGTATTAACCCACAGGCAGTAGTTTAGGCCAATAAACATGACTGAAAGTGATACACATATTATTGTCAAATGAGACACGGAGTAAAAACAAACAACCTCAGCAGAAAAATTGGGCATAGAAAAGCTTTGTTCAGGAACCTGACTATTGCTTTGATAAAGCACAAAAGAATCAACACTACAGTAGCAAAAGCAAAGGCCCTTAGAGGATTTGTTGAGCCATTAGTGACAAAGTCAAAAGACAACACACAGCATTCCAGAAGAACCGTGTTTGCTTACCTTCAAAACAATGATGCAGTAAGTGAAATTTTCGATTCTATTGGACCAAAAGTTGCTTCAAGACCAGGTGGTTATTTAAGAATCATCAGGACTGGTTTTAGAAAAGGAGATGGAGCAGAAACAGCATTGATTGAATTTGTAGATTTCAATGAAGTTTATTCATCAAAACCTGCTTTAGGAGCAACAAAGAAAAAAGTAAGGAGAAGTAAAGCAAAAGTTGCGTCAACTGATGCTGCAGCAGAAACTGCAACTCCTGCTAGTGAAGAGTCAACCACAGAATCTGCTGAATAGATTCGAAGAGTAGAGTATATAATATGGGCAATCAATGTATGTTGGTTGCCCTTTTTTTTATACCTTTTTACTTAAGCTTATAAGTGGTCGTAAATTAGAAAAATTTAACATTGGCATGGAAAACTTTTAAAGAAGGTATATTCTTGTCTCTCTTATTATTTCCTTGGTTTGAAAGGCGTGTAATGCCATAATTTAAATTTAGAAAAACTCTCCTAAAGTGAATTTATTTTTGAATTTTTGATTCAATTTTTTTACATTGTTTACACTTATCACAATTGAAAAAAAACTGCGATGTTATGGTTAAAGCAGTTTGCGTTATTTAGTGAGGTCTGCTCGTTTAACGATGAAATGTTGCATATGCCAGTCTTACGCAATGAATTTCCATAAAAGTGCTATGAATAGCCTGCAACGCCTAAGCAGATTAATACCTGCGTAGCAAAATAAATAGCACATCGTAATATTTGATGCAAGGCTCATTGGCAATTTATTGAGATAATTACATATGAACCTTGCACTAAATGTTACACAATTGCACGCTTATCTCTTTGTAATCTTGATTTTGTGCATAAATCCGAAATCCATGGTTCCTGGTTGAATTTACTTAATCAATATTAATTTTCTATTGAGTATTATATTGCCATTAATAATTCTGTACATATAAATACCTTTAGGCAGTGTTTCGCCATTTACCTCGGCTTTGCATATAGAGCCTTTTTCAACAGCCATATCCATCAGAATTGCTACTCTTTGTCCTGTTTCATTATAAAGCTCAATTAAGACATGTGAATTCGATCGTATGTGCTGAACTTCAATAGTTGCCACCGAATTAAAAGGGTTTGGATATGCTATCACATCATATTTGGCATCTAGCGTATCTGCGTAATTTCTGCCTGATGCTAAAGGAGCATAACAATTTACACTTACGGCAGATGAAGCTATACAACCGTATGAATTTGTTACTGTTACTGAATAGCTACCTGCGTTTGTCACAGTAATGCAACTAGTCGAGGCTCCTGTGTTCCATAAATAAGACGTCATACCAGAAGGTGCACACAAAGTGGTGCTCTGCCCTGGAGCAGGAGAAAGGTTACCAGTAATTACACTTGATGGTGCTGGGTTCATAGTAATTAGTTTACTGCATATGCTGCTACATCCACTTGAATTTGTCGTTGTAACCTTATATGTTCCAGCAGCACTTACCATAATGCAATTTGTAGATGCACCAGTACTCCATAAATATGAATCACACCCGGGTGGGGTGCAAAGTTGAGTTGAACTACCTTGGCATATAGTCCCAATACCAGATATTGTGCAATTTGGAACAGAATTTACCGTGACTGTTTTTGTGCATGTGCTTGAACATCCACTTGCATTAGTAACTTTTACAGTATATGTACCAGCATTGGTAACTGCAATACAATTGGTACATGCACCTGTGCTCCACAAATAGGAAGTGCTTCCTGCCTGAGTGCAAAGTAGTGTGGAACTACCTTGACAAATTCCACTCATTCCGGTTATGGTACAGTTAGGATTGGAAGCTACTGTTACTGTTTTACTGCAAATGCTTGTACATCCTTTGGAATTGGTAACTGTAACCTTATACGTGCCTGCTAAATTTATTGAAATGCAACTTGTTATAGCGCCAGTACTCCACTGATAGATATTGCCTGGAGTTAAAGCAGTGCATAACTGCGTTGATTGACCCTGACATATGCTTCCACTACCAGTAATGGTACAAATTGGGTTAGCATAAACTGTAATAGATTTTGATAAAACATTGGTGCAACCCTCTGTATTAGTAATGGTTGTTTTATACATTCCTGCAATGCTTACATTAATACATTGTGTAGTTGCACCTGTACTCCATAAATACGAAGCAAGTCCAACTGGTGCACATAGTTGCGTTGAACCGCCAGCACAGATAGAATTGTTGCCGGTAATGGAACCTATTGGTGGAAGTTTAACAATTACAGTTGTATTGCAACTGCTACTGCAACCGCCGGAGCTGCTTACAGTCACTGAATATAACCCGGCTGTACTAACAGTAATGCATTGGGTTGTAGCCCCGGTACTCCATAAATAAGAAGAAAGTCCGGCAGGAGCACACAGCTGTGTTGATTCGCGTGGACATATAGAAATGATGCCTGTGATAGAGCAAATGGGAAGAGGATTTACGGATACAACAATGTGATTCGAAATTGCACTGCCGCAATTTGATGTGTTGGTTACAAAAAAATCACCACTGGTGGTTACATTTATTGTTGGTGTAGTTGCTCCAGTGCTCCAAGTTCCTCCAAGATTTCCTGCAAGTGTAACACTGTTACCAGCGCAAAAAGTTTTTGGTCCATTTGCAGTAATCACTGATGCTATGGGTGATTTAATTAAAGTAACAATATTGTTTTGTAAAGAAATAGCCCCAGACTTAGAAAGTGCTCTGCCGAAAAGTTTTGCATTGTCCAATAAATGTATGGCGCCATTAACCAATAATGATCCCCGGAAGATGGAGTTTTCGCCTAAGTTTACTGCTCCATCTACCTGCCACCATATGTTGCATATAGATGCACCATTTGTTAAGACAATACGTGAATCAACAGCTGTACTAAGTGCTCCACCAAATTTAAAGATAAATAATGAATTGGGGTTACCTTGCCCATCTAAAATGAGGTCGCCATTCAATGTTGTTGCAGCTCCTGTGCAATACACATTAGGCAAAAGCACCTGACCATTTCCTAAAGTTGTTGATATTACTAGTCCACAAGTTACAGTACTGATACTACTATAGGCAATAGCAACATCTGTAGCTGCAGTTGCTGACACAGGATCTGCTACATGGACTTGCCCGACAAGTACCCCAGGTGGAAATGCATTGAAGGCTCCTACATTTGTTCCTACGTCTCCAGTTACAATGGTTGATGCACCTGCAGCATTGAAGGCACCGACTGCAGTATACAACGCAAAGTTAGTAGTAGTGCCAAGGGCGGGAGCCTGACCATAATTTAATGTTGGCAATAATAATATATAAATCACTGCTATCAAGTGAAATTGACTACTTTTTATCATGATTTGGAATTTTATTTGTGAATAAATTATGATAGTGCAAATCTCATTACACTTATATTGAAAAAAGTACACAATTAAATAAATTACTTACATAATCCACACTATGTCTATCTTAGCTATTATAGAATACTAAATTGTAAAAAAAATCAATTCAATAATCTGTACTTTTTTAAGCAGCCCAAATGGATTTAGTACCACAAAATATAAGTAAGAGAATTATCGTCATTTTCATGCAAAGTCAAGTTGCAATTATTACGATAAGAATATAAGGTAAGTCGGACGGATACATTTCGCTTGGAAACAAAATATTTTGAGTGTCTATTTATTAGTTTAGTTTATTGAAATATACATTTATCGTCATATGCATTTCCATTTAAAATATTCACCACATTTTCCATCGTATACTGACACATTTTGTAAAAAGTGGAATCGGTAAGGCTGCTCACATGTGGTGTAATAAGTGTGCGTGCATGCTCGTTTAAGGCGTCACCGGATTGAGGCATTGGAGCCATGGGTACATCAGCAGCATAGCCTCCCACAAGTCCTGAAGCCAAGGCGTCCAGTAAATCTTTTCGATTGAAAATATTTGCTCTTGCAGTATTGACAATGAGCACACCTTGCTTGCATTGGCGAAATGTGGCAGCATGAAATAAATTTTCTGTTTCACTATTGAGTGGTAAGTGTACACTCAGAATATCGGCTTTAGCGAGCAGTGAATCAAAAGGGAGAAAGGCATAGTTGACCTCCTTTTCGGTTTTTGACCAATACACTACTTTCATACCAAAGGCATCGGCGATTTTAGCCACCCGATGTCCTATGTTGCCAAGACCGATAATACCTAATGTCTT
>JAYUTD010000618.1:0-2589 GCA_043755305.1 Saprospiraceae bacterium | reverse complement strand
CCAATTCCAGCCCATTGTCTATATAGCATATGAAGGCCAAAAACAAGCCAGCTGTAATGTAATATACCTGCATCGTAAAAAAACCAAATTTTGCTATTTCCGGATTCATTGAGTGTACCATCGAAAAAAAAAGTGTACTAATTCCAATGGCGATGGCAGCTGAATTGTTTGTAATATATATTCCCTGCATGATATAGCCTCGGAAAAATATTTCTTCAATGCTTGTTTGGATAGGCAGCAATAAAATGGAAATAAAAACCAAAGGTACAAATGCAGACCAATTGAAAGTGGCTCTATAGTTGTCTTTGTCAAAAAGATACAATACCAATTCGGCAATTACTGTAAACACAAACCACACAGCCGTAGCAAAGAAAAACCGCTTCCAGTCAAATGGCCTTCTTGTGGTAATTACATCCAATACATTTTTTTTATGAAACTTCAGTGCCAGATACAAGCCAAGTGCAGCAAATATAAATAAGGACAGCATCAATAAAAATCCCACATTGCTTGAAATATGCAAAAAGGAAAAGTCATTGGTTTTGTCAAACTGGTATAGCTCTTCAGTACTTATTTTTCCCAGGTTTACGCCCAGGCCTATTACTGACAGCAGTGGGATCTGGCCAATAATACCGTAACCCACTATGACAAGCATGATACCAATGAGGTATCTCCACCATTCATTCAATCCACTGTATGCTTGTCGTAAGAATTCCATATTAAATTTCTATTTCTCCTTTGAATACCATAATCGCAGGGCCTTCAAGAATTATATTTTTAAATGCGGATACTTCTCGTTCAAAATGCACTTTTAAAGTTCCGCCTTTGGTATTGATGGTAATAGGAGAATCGGCCAGCGCTTTGAAAGCATAGGCAATAGCAGCAGCAGTGACACCTGTACCACAGCTCAATGTTTCGTCTTCGACGCCTCTTTCGTAAGTTGCTACGTCCAATGCCTGTCCATTCCAGTAGGCTAAATTGACGTTGATGCCTTCTTTTGTATAGGTTTCATTGTACCGTATAGATTTACCAAAATCTACTATTTTATACAAATGCTCAAGTGAAGTAAATTTCACATAATGCGGCGAACCGGTGTTGAGAATACAATCATTTTGATCGTTTGTCTCAATGGATTCCACCTCAATCATACCCAAAAGGACACTATCGCCCAATATTTCTGCTGTGTGTAAGCCGTCAATGGCTTCAAATGTTGTATTGTTTTTGCAAAGACCTAAAGCGTGCGCCAGATGTGCTATACATCGGCCGCCATTGCCACACATTGTGCTCTCTGCACCATCTGCATTGAAGTATTGCATTCTAAAATCAGCCTTATCCGAAGGTAAGATGTAAAGCAAACCATCCGCACCTATGCCAAATTTTCGGTCACAGAGTTGTTCAATTTCCGAAGTGGAGAAATTGGGGATTGACTGTGTTATGCCATCTATGATAATAAAATCATTGCCAGTACCCTGGTATTTGTAAAAAATTAATTTAGACATACATAAAATTATAATGCAAAAGTACGGAAAAGGCGATTGAATTTCACCATTAAGTTACTGTAAAGGACTTCAGACTGGTTTTATTTGAAGCCATTTTAATCGGAAAATCCTTTTTTACAATGATATTTGAAATATTATTTTGCAGAAATACAGAATACTGGTATTATGTCTTAAATATATTGACATGTTGTCTACCTTTATCAAAAGCAATGGGCTCAACTGTAGGCAATGAAAGGCTGCGTCAGCAATGAACTATTGAACCAAAGGCAACCATGCATTGCAGAGCACAAGTCTTGAATCGTTCACGTAATATTATTTTATCAACCATTAACAAATTATAATAATTAATAATATGTCTAATTTTATTGCTACCTTTGCCTGCAAATAAATCATTGTCTTATTCGTTATTCATTCCAATGGGCATAGTCTTAGAAAATAAAAAAAACAATTGGGGCATCATTATAAGCAGTGTACTGCATATTCTATTGCTATTGGCTTTTTTTTCTGTTGGTATGGATAAGCTTGAGCCGGAAGAACAAAGAGAAGGCATTTTGGTAGCCATTGGTGATTTTAGAGAAACTTCTATAGGTGAAGAACCATTGGGCAATACGGACGAAATCATTAATACACCTGAAAACCTCCCGCCACCTGCTGCCGCGACCAAAGACGCCAAAGCCAAAGAAAATCCGATTACTTCAGAAGCAGGTGAACCCATCAAAATACCTGTCAACAAAAAAGAAAACACCAAGCCCAATGCAAAGCCTGAGGTAAAGCCCGCTGCTAAACCTGCAACCAAACCTGCCACAGCATCTTCTCAAAATAACAATAAAGAAGACCTCGACAAGAAAAAACAACAGTTCGGCAGTCTGTTTGGCAAAGGGCAAGGCACAAAAGAAGGCCAGGGCAATCAAGGTGACCCGGGCGGAAGTCCCGATTCAAAAATACTTGAAGGCATAAGCAAAGGCAGAGGTACTGTCGGTGGCGGCCTCAATGGCAGAAAAGTTATCCAGGCTCCAACCATAAGTGAGAATTCACAAAAATATGGCAAAGTATCCGTCAAAGTATGTGTAGATAAGACCGGCAAAGTAGTCTC
>JAYUTD010000617.1:0-2590 GCA_043755305.1 Saprospiraceae bacterium | reverse complement strand
TGACCAGTACTGTCTTTGGAAGCTGAGATGGATACATTGGGCAATGATTCTTTATTCAATTGATAGGATGATTGATTGATGATGTCTGTAGATACCAGAGTGGCGTCTTGGTGTGCATTGTACATACGCATTATGTGGTAAGTAGGCGTGAGCACCATTTTTTCTTTGTCTGTAAGAATGACGGCCTGTAGTACATTGACAATTTGTGCAAGATTGGCTCCTTGTACGCGTTTTGAATGGTTGTTAAATACATTCAGGGTCAGTCCAGCCAGTACTGCATCCCGCATGGTATTTTGCTGATACAAAGCGCTTTTATTTTCTTCACTATTGTACCAACCGCCCCATTCATCTACAATCAGCGCCACTTTATTCAACGGGTCGTATTTATCCATGATGGTCGAGTGCCCCGTGATAAATTCATCCATTTTCCATGCTTCCTTTATCGTGTTGAAATACTGTGTTTCGGTAAAGCCGGTAGCCGGACCTTTATCCGACCAATTGATGACAGAATAGTGGTGCAATGCCAGGCCTGACATCATTGCATGAGGTACGTTTTTCATTAAACTTTCCGTCCAGGCATAATCGCCGTCACTGGCCCCTGAGGCTATGCGAAATATTTTAGCATCATTGCCCCAGTCTGTCATATAGGTGGCATATTGTCTAAATACATTGGAGTAAAAATCAGGAGTCATATTGCCGCCACAACCCCATGCTTCATTGCCTACACCCCACATTTTTACATTCCACGGTGCCTTGCGCCCATTTTTTATACGCAACATCACCATTTCACTTGGATTGGTGCCATTGACATAATCCACCCAATCCATCAGGTCTTGCACGGTGCCACTGCCTACATTGGCAGCTAAGTAAGGGGTGGCGTTGATTTGTTCGCATAAGTTTAAAAACTCATGGGTCCCAAAGCTATTGTCTTCTACATTTTTACCCCACCATAAATTGACCATCCTGGGTCTTTGGTCTTTTGGTCCGATGCCATTTTTCCATTGGTAGGCATCAGCAAAGCATCCGCCCGGCCATCTGAGATTAGGCACCTTCAGCGTTTTGAGTGCCTCTATGATGTCATTTCTTATTCCTAAGGTAGTTGGAATGGAAGTACTTTTATCGCCAACGTAAATGCCATCATATATGCATCTGCCCAGATGTTCAGCAAAATGACCATAGATGTGTTTATTGATCTTTGATTGTGCAATATCCGTATTGACGATTATTCTTACAGGTACTTGTGCACATAAAGTCAATGATTCAAAAATCAAAACTGTGCATACCAAAAAGTTCTTTATCATGACTAACCATTGTTTTATGAAATGTGAATTCATTATTTTACAGTCGAAAGATAAACTTTTTTAATTTTACAGACAAATCAATCCAATTACTTAGGGCATTGTTGGCTTCAGAAATATTGAAAGGAGGAAAGAAGATGCTTTGAAAGCCAGCATTTTATTTTGAACCATTGTTCTTGGTATTTTTTTTTATTTTTGTCTTATTACTTAGTCAGCTATAATCACCAACAGTATTTTAATACTTAGGGTTAAGATACTAAGGAGCAATTGTTACTTTAAAATTAAAAAGAATGAATCCTTCAATCCAAAAAGCATCGAACCCATTATCCGGAAGTCAGAGAAGAGCGGGAATGGCCTATACCATTACACAAGAAGAGGTAGACCACTTCAATGACAAAGGATATTTGATACTCAATGACGTCCTGACTGCTGAAGAAGTCGCTACATTGGAACCTTGGTTTGATCATTTTATCAATGGAAAGGAGCCAAATATGGGACGTGATTTTTGCGATATGAGTCAGCCCTATGGCACACCGGTAGAAGAATTTAAATTGGTCAATGCCATGCTGCCAAGTACCTATCGACCTGAATTTGCAGAAAATGTTTTTATTCAATTGTCACATAGCATCGCAGATCAATTGTACCAACATGGAAAAGCGGCCATAGATTACGAGCAATTCTTAGCTAAAAAACCGCAGAAATCACAAGCAGAATTTGCCATGCACCAGGACTTAGGGTATTGGCCCAAGACCCAAAATACCTGGACTGCTACTTTCTCTCTGGCACTCAATGATGCTACAATAGAAAATGGATGTTTGCAGGTTGTACCCGGCAGCAATAAAGAAGCAACGTTGCGACAGCATAGACCAAAAGCCTACGACGACCAAAGCAGTGATAGCGTCAATAGAGATGAATCACACACTCTGGTCATAGAAATGAAAGATACAGATGAAATTCTTTACCTGCCAGTGAATAAAGGCAGTATCACGATCCACGACGAAAGAATTGTACATGGCTCAGCAGGGAACCTGACAGATGATTGGCGCAAGACTTACATCATTGCCTACCACGACACGGAAACAATTGCAGCCGAGCGTGCCATAGGTTTTACCCATTCGCACAATGACCAGGTGGAGTGGGATAAGATAATAGGGTAGTACTGAAAATTGAACTCATTGAACTCATTGAACTCATTGAACCATAACAATGCCTACGGCATAACTGAACGGTGCAAAGCAATTTTGATCCCAATGTTTACATTGGGATCAAAATAGTGAAGGCACCGAGCAAAG
>JAYUTD010000616.1:0-2590 GCA_043755305.1 Saprospiraceae bacterium | reverse complement strand
TACCTTATATTTGAACAAATAAACTTTAAAACAAGGCCATGAAATTACTTTTTTCAATTATTGCATTTTTTATTGCTTTTCACTTGTCTGCCGGCGAAGGTATGTGGTTGCCACATCTACTCAAATCCCTCAACGAATCTGACATGAAAGCGATGGGATGTAAGTTAAAAGCAGAAGATATATATAGTGTAAACAAAGGATCTCTCAAAGACGCAATAGTTCATTTTGGAGGTTTTTGTACTGGAGAAGTTATATCTACTCAAGGCTTACTCCTGACCAATCACCATTGCGGATATGAAAATATCCAATCCCATTCAACGCTTGAAAAAAACTACTTGCGGGATGGTTTTTGGGCAAAAGATTTTAAAGAAGAATTGCCTAATCCCGGATTATTTGCAAGATTTATAGAAAGAATAGAAGACGTTACAAAAGAAGCCATGCTAGATGTTAAGGACGGGATGTCAGCTACAGCAAAAGCCATTCAAATTGAAAAAAACCTCAAAGCAATCAAATCCAATATTAAACTTGACAAATTTCATGAAATAGAAATAAAACCTTTCTATGCAGGAAATCAATATCTGGCCTTCTATATGGTAAGGTATGATGATATTCGATTAGTAGGTTCACCGCCAGAGTCAATTGGAAAATTTGGTGCAGATACCGACAATTGGGTTTGGCCGAGACATACGGGAGATTTCTCCATATTTAGAATATATGCGGGTCCTAATAATGAGCCTGCAGAGTATGCAGAGAATAATAAACCCTTTATGCCCAAACATTTTTTACCGGTTTCATTAGATGGAATAAAAGAAGGCGATTTTACTATGGTCTTCGGATTTCCTGGCAGAACAGATGAATACCTGCCTTCCGTCGCAGTAAAGCAAATCATGGAAAATAGTGATCCGGCAAAAATAAAAATGCGTGAGGCTTCATTAAAAATAATGGACAAGTACATGCGAAAAGATGAAGGAACAAGGTTAAAGTATGCAGCAAAATATGCAAGCATTGCCAATTATTGGAAAAAATGGATTGGTGAAGCACAGGGGCTTAAAAAATCCAATGCTGTAGGCAAAAAACAAGCCTTTGAAAAAGAGTTCGAAAAAAGAGCAAAGAGCAGCAATAAATATATTGGATTAATGCCTGCTTTTAAAAAATTATATGATGAGAATCTTGAAGCTTATATCATTCGCGATTACTATAGTGAAGGTCCAAATAGAAATATCGAACTGCTTCGTATCATGGCTACTTTTCGAAACCTTGCAACTACTTATGAAAAAAGTGGTGAAGGTGACTACAATAAAATGAAAGAAAAAGTTTTGCCAGCATTAGAAAATTTTTATAGCGACTTTTCTGCGGATATAGATAAAGAAATTTTTCAGTCGTTAATGGCAATTTGTGCTGCTAATATGGGGGTGAAATATTTACCTACATCTATCAGAGAAAAAAATCTCAATGAACTCGGAGAAAACATGTATAAGTCTTCCTCATTTACTTCTTTTCAAAAAACACTCGCGGTTCTTTCGAAGTCTCCAAAGGAAGCTGTCGAAATCATCAAGGCTGATCCTGCATACCAATTGGCCAATGATTGGAATGACGTCATAAAAAAAGAAGCCACTCCTGTCTATGAAAAAAATAAAAAGCAAATTGATTCCTTGCAATCCATTTATATGCAAGCTCAAATTGAATTGTTTCCAGAAAAAAAATTCTTTCCTGATGCCAATTCTACTTTAAGGGTCACTTACGGAAAGGTTGAAGGTTTCAAACCTCGAGATGGAATAAACTACCGACCAATAACCTATTTAGATGGTGTAGTAGAAAAATATATTCCCAATGATTATGAATTTGATGTAAATCAAAAACTATTGGAACTACACAAAAACAAAGATTACGGACAATATGCCGATGAAACAGGTGGACTTCCTGTATGTTTTCTTGGCTCTAACCATACTACCGGAGGCAACTCAGGTAGTCCTGCTATAGATGCAAACGGCAATCTTATAGGATTGAATTTTGATAGGGTATGGGAAGGAACAATGAGTGACATAAATTATGATCCTTCTATCTGCAGAAATATAATGGTTGATGCCAGGTATGTCTTATTTGTGATTGACAAATATGCAGGCGCCACCAGACTTATCAATGAAATGAAATTAGTACATCCAAAGGGAAAAAAGAAAAAGAAATAATAATGCAGAACCAACTTTAGTCATTAAAACCATAGTTCGCCTTCATCGCCAGGTTCTCCATTGTAATTTAGCGTAATCTCTTCCCCTGGTTCGATGTTTTTTACTGCTTCAATGTCAATTGTTTTATTTTCTATATCAAGAATAAAATTGGCATTGGGATTTAATTGATGGTTGTAAAGAGAACCATTTCCAAGTGCTATTGCGCAATCTTCAAGTTGTTCTCCCCATAAAAAATAATAATCGTGTAATATTGTCTTATGGATAATGGGCAATTCTCTTTTTGGTATAATGATTACAGGACATGCTTCTATCAAGTCTCCTGATGCAATCGGCAAAGAGGTAAATACGCCTCTACCAAAGTCTGTTTCTGCTATGTATAAACCCGGAATTCTTTGCATTATTTT
>JAYUTD010000615.1:0-6487 GCA_043755305.1 Saprospiraceae bacterium | reverse complement strand
AAAAGGGTACTTCGAAACCGTATCCGGAGGTACAATATTTTTGGATGAAATCGGTGAAATGCCGCTTGACACACAAGCCTATTTACTTCGTGTACTGGAGGCCGGTGAATTTCTCAGGGTAGGCTCATCTAAAGTACTCAATACAGATGTAAGGGTTGTAGCTGCAACCAACATAGACCTTGAAGACTTTATAAAAAAAGGGCGCTTTCGTGAAGATTTGTATTACAGATTAAACACTGTACCTATCAGAGTACCGGCTTTGCATGAGCGGTCTGAAGACATCTATCCACTATTCAGAAAATTTGCAGTGGATTTTGCCGAAAAATACAGGACAGATAGCCTTGAATTGGATGAAAAAGCCCGATTCATTTTGGACCATTACCGATGGCCGGGAAATGTCAGAGAACTTAAAAATATTGTGGAGCAATTCAGTGTGCTGAGCGAAGAGACCCTGATTACTGAAGAGTCCATTAAAGAATGGGCACCTCAATTGATCTCAAGAAATTTGCCCCTAGGCGTCAACAAGAAAGACCCTACAGAAGGGTTTGCAGAAAGAGAAATACTGTATAAATTTTTATTGGATATGAAGGCTGACCTCAATGATTTAAAAAATCTTGTCTTCAACCTTATCAAAACCAATGATTTGTCCGTCCCTGATAGCAATCTCGGCCGCCTTATGGTGGTAGATGATAAGCCCTTAGCACAAAGGCCTGGTTATTATGGCACCTCAGCAAGCGAAGAGTATCCCGAAGACTTCAATGCCAAGCCCATCATCATCACTGAACAAAATCGCGACAAGTACCATAAATCCGAAATTGTGGATGAAAGATTGTCCCTTGAAGATATGGAAAAAGACATGATTAAAAAAGCATTGAAAAAACATGCGGGCAAGAGGAAAGATGCCTCTGATGAGTTGGGCATATCAGAGCGTACTTTGTACCGAAAGATCAAGCAATACGATATCCCGGATTAAAACGTTATACTATTCAAATGATAAAACCAATTGTTGTTTTTTTCCTGAGTTTACTTATGGCTGCAGGATGCTATAGTTTCAAAGGCATCTCTATACCTCCTGATATCAATACTTTTTATGTAGTCAATTTCACAAACAATGCACCCAATGCACCTGTCGAAGCGGACATACAATTTTCTGAAGCTTTAAGAACCAAGATTAGAAATGAATCAAAATTAAAATTGAGGGATGTTGACCCGGATATTACTTTTGAAGGAGAAATTACCCGATATGAAGTCTTGGCAGAATCTCCCCAGGAAGGAAACACAGTAGCACTTAATAAACTCATCATTGACGTAAAAGTAAGGTATACCAACAACCGAAATGAAAAAGACAAATACGATAGAATATTTTCTTTTTTCAGAACATTTCCCGGAGACCAGGATTTACAAACAGTGCAGGCTTCGTTGAATAAAGATATTTTTAATCAGCTTACCGAACGAATATTTAATGACACATTTACGACTTGGTAAACCATGAAAATAACTTTGCTCGCTATCGGCAAAACAAATGAAAAATACCTTGAGGAGGGAATGAAAATATTCCAAAAAAGGCTTGGCCACTATACCAATTTTGAATACGTCGAAATCAAAGACGTAAAAGCAATGGCTGACTTGAATGCTCTGAAAAATGCTGAGGCAAAACAATTTTTATCCCAGATAGGCAAAGACGATTATCTTGTATTGCTGGATGAGCATGGCACTGAATACAGTTCTACTGCTCTAAGCAAATACATTGCACAAATGCAAAACCAAAGTACAAAGCGCATGGTCTTTGTCATAGGTGGTGCATTTGGTTTTGGGGACGAAATCGCAGCAAGAGCAAATGCCAGACTTTCATTGTCTAAATTAACTTTCTCCCACCAGATGGTGCGATTGTTTTTTATGGAGCAGCTTTATCGGGCATTTACGATCATAAAGGGCGAGAAGTACCATAATGATTAGGTGGCCGCCACCGATGCAAGATTTATTCAAATATTAAAAGTGTTTAAAGCATAGAAGGCATAAGTGAAATTTAGTATTGAACTTGATAAAATCGCCAACTTTTTATACTTTTGAATCTTTAGTTGAAACTGAAATGCCATATACTTTTCATTCAATAAAACAAATATTATTTTATGATGACACCAGAAGAAATTGTCCAAAAAAATGTAGATTTTTATAATCAAAGAGACATCAGTGGCTTCATTTCTTTGTGTAGTAGCGATATCAAAATTTTCAATTTTTCTGACAATACTATAGCAATTAATGGCATAGAGGAATGTAATAAATTTTATCTTGACCTATTCGAAAAATCGCCAAAATTACATTCCACCATTGTAAGCCGCATAGTATATGGCAACAAAGTGATTGACCTCGAAAGTATCGCAGGACGGCTTGGCAAGGATGAGATTGTTGAGCTGGTATTGATTTATGAAATAAAGGATGAAAAAATCTTTAAAGTAACTGTGATTAGAAAATGAATACCTCAGAAGCAAAATTGTGAAAGGCTCAAAAACCATTAATACATTAAATTTATAACCAATACAGAAACCCATACCACTAAGCCAAAAGTATTGTCAGGAGTAGCTCGTTCAATACTTTTCGTATTATTGGGAATTACCTATTCACCAAAAAATCTGAAGCGATAGGCGCTTCATATTCCACTTTAACAAAAAAAAATGGAATGGTTTGCATTGTGTTTTTTGGAGTTATCGGATTAATTAGCTTAAAAAAGCTGTTAGGCAAATAAAGCCGCACAAATAATCATCAAAAAAATCAATTTAGCAAAAGTAAATAGAATAATTGTGCCCTGTTGTCTTTAAATAAAAAGACATAGATAATCTAACTTCCCCCAGCACACCTATCTTTCCATCTGCCTTCTCCTACCCTTTTTCATTTATTTTTTGATCCAAGGCAACCCTTTTGACCAAGTCTACATATATGGAGGTATAAAAAAATTATTAATCAAAAAATTTCAAATGAAAAAATTTAGTTTAAGTGTTATGGTTTTAGGATGTGCATTATTGTTCGCTTCATGCGGAGAGGATGATCCTACACCAACAGTAGAAAAAAAGACCGTTGTCGATGTAGTTGTAAATGGTGCTGACTTTACATTATTGGAAGCAGCCGTTCTTCACGCAGGCATTGCTTCAGACCTTACATCTCCTTCTATTACCGTTTTTGCACCTACGGACGCAGCTTTCAAAGCGGCAGGATTTGCTAATGAAGCAGCTATTAAGGCATCGGATAAGGCGGTAATCAAAAGTATATTGCAATACCATGTTGTGGCAAGTTTGGTACCTGCAAGTGCAATTGCAACAAAAAACAATGAGGCAGTAACAATGGCAAGTGGCTCAGTAGCTTACGTTACTAAGAACACTGGCGGTGTATCAGTGAATGGTGCCAAAGTTACATCTGCGGATATAAAAGCAGAGAATGGCGCAATCATTCATGTTATTGATGCAGTGCTTGTTCCAGAATCAAGAAATATAGTTGCCCTTGCACAAGCCAATCCTAATCTTACTTATTTAGTAGCAGCGATGTTAAGAGCGAATGAAGGCGCTACAAAAGTAGTCGATATTCTTAGTGGGGCCGGACCTTTAACTGTATTTGCACCAACCAACGATGCTTTCAAAGCAGCAGGATTTGCGACTATCGATGCTATCAAAGCAGCGAAGCCGGATGATTTGACAAAAATACTTACTTACCACGTAATTGCAGCTAGAGTTTACTCTACCAATCTGACGAATGGAGATGTAAGTACAGCTAATGGTGGTAACCTCACAGTAAATGCAACAGAAGGTACTATCAAAGGAAAGTCAAATGCCACTGCCACAAAAATAATAGCAGTGAATATTCCAGCAAGTAATGGAGTAATTCATGTAATCGATGCAGTTGTACTGCCATAGGTTATTTCTGAAAAAATTGAATGTTTATGTAAAAGCCTTGCCTGATAGATTCAGGCAAGGCTTTTTGTTTTATTGTATACGATGAAGTTTAATAGAGCTTAATCTTAGATCAAATGAATATTTATAAAACCTCAATTGATGAATAGATAAAATATTAGCCCTAAGGCTTTATTTCCTTAATGCCCTTGCTCCAAAAAACCTTGCTCTTTTTTACCTCTTTTGAATCAGGTCCGATCATAATTTCAAATTCACCTTCTTCCCAATCATATTTCAAATCGTAGTTGTAAAAATTAAGGTCTTCAGCATTAATTTTAAAAACGACCTCCTTACTTTCGCCTGGCTTTAACTCTATTTTGTCAAAACCTTTGAGCTCCTTGACCGGCCTTGTACTGCTTCCTACTATATCTCTGATGTAAAGCTGTACCACTTCTTTTCCAGTGTATTTTCCCGTATTCTTTACCTTTACAGAAGCCGTCAAGGTCTCCTCTGCGTCCAATTTCGATTTGCTGAGCTTGATCTCTCCATATACAAATGTGGTATAACTTTTACCATAACCAAATGGATAAAGTGGATCATTGGATACATCAAGGTAATTGCTTCTGAATTTTTGAAACCATTTGCCCTCTGGCAATGGTCGTCCGGTGTTTTTATGGGCATAATATATAGGTAACTGACCTACGTGCTGTGGCCAAGTTGCAGTGAGTTTGCCCGAAGGAACAGCATAGCCAAATAGTACGTCGGCAATAGCCAATGCACCTTCACTGCCGGGAAACCATACATTGAGAATGGCAGGTATATTTTCACTTTCCCATTTGATGGTCAATGGTCTGCCAGTAAACAAAACAAGTACCACAGGCTTACCTGTCTTTAACAAAGCAGCCAATAGATCTTTTTGCACCTGAGGTATGTCAAGGCTTGTTCTGCTTGAAGCTTCACCAGTCATTTCAGCGGACTCTCCTACGGCGGCAATAATCACATCAGCTTTGGCAGCAACTGCCAATGCTTCCTCTATGAGCACCTTAGCTGACCTATGGTCTCTGTGCAAAGATTTGCCAAACAAACCTGCCCTTTCTTCAAAAAGACTATCTGCATCAAGATTTGAACCTCTGGCGTGTAGAATAGTAACTTTATCTCCAATGGTTTTTTTCAGTCCAGCAAGCAATGAAACCGATTCAGCATATTTTGCAGCTACAGCCCATGTTCCAGGCATGTTCTCTTTATTGTCAGCCAATGGACCCACCAGTGCTATAGTGCCTCCTTTTTTAAGAGGAAGCACATTGCCTTCGTTTTTTAATAGCACAAAAGTCTCTGCAGCTATTTTTCTTGCTATAGCTTTATTTTCATCAGTGTATAGCTCTGTCTTAGCTCTCTGCAAATTGCAGTACCGGAAAGGATCGTCAAACAGGCCAAGCTTGTACTTTGCTTCTAATATTTTCCTGCAAGCTTGGTCGACTTGTTTTAAGCTAACTTTACCTTCCTTAATGGAAGTTTGAATTGTCGTAAGAAATCCTTCTCCTACCATATCCATATCTATACCGGCATCAAGTGCTCTCGCAGACACAGTTTTGAGGTCGCCTATGCCATGATCGACCATCTCATTTATACCTGTATAGTCTGTTACTACAAAACCTTTGAAGCCCCATTGTTTTTTTAATACCTCTGTCATCAACCATTTATTGGCAGTAGCCGGAATACCATCGACTTCATTAAAAGAAGCCATGATACTACCAGCACCGGCGTCTATGGCACTTTTGTAAGGAGGAAAATATTCATTGTACATCCTCTGACGGCTCATATCAGTGGTATTGTAATCTCTTCCAGCTTCTGAAGCACCATACAAAGCATAGTGCTTGACACAAGCCATAATGGTATTTGGCTGAGACAAATCATCGCCCTGATATCCTTTGACCATAGCCTTGGCAATCTGTGAACCCAAATAAGTGTCTTCTCCACTGCCCTCAGCAATGCGACCCCATCTTGGATCCCGGGCAATGTCTACCATGGGAGAAAATGTCCAGTTGATACCGTCTGCACTGGCTTCGTTGGCAGCTACTCTAGCGGATGTTTCAATAGATGCCATGTCCCAACTACAACTCAAACCCAAAGGTATAGGAAAAATGGTTTCATAACCATGTATGACATCCATGCCAAACAGCAGGGGTATTTTTAACCTGCTTTCTTCTACTGCAAGCTTTTGTACATCACGTATTTTTTCTACAGACTTTATATTGAACAGACCTCCGACTTTTCCCTGCTTAATCTTTATGCCAATATCTGAACTTTTGGCTTGACCTGTCACAATATCACCGCTGCCGGGAAGATTGAGTTGGCCAATTTTTTCCTCCAGTGTCATTTTTTTCATTAGGCCATCTATAAATGTTGTCATCTTTGAAGTCTTGGCTTTTTGCGCAAGAATACATGAAAATGAGCTCATTGTAATTAAAATGAAAATCGGTAGTGATTTAATGAACATATATAACTTTTATTTGCTTTTAAAATAATCACGAATATATAAAAAAAGCCCTTGGCGATTGCCTTTTCAAATAATTTTATTTTTAATCTCTAGTAAAACCAATGACTTAGGC
>JAYUTD010000614.1:0-6504 GCA_043755305.1 Saprospiraceae bacterium | reverse complement strand
TGGTGCGTATTTTCATTATCCAGCATGATTGTGGCCATAATTCTTTCGTCGCCAACAGACATGTAAGAAATATAATTGGATTTACCTGCAGTATATTTAGCGCTATCCCATATACATACTGGGCGAAAGGCCATCACTTTCACCATAACCACAATGGTATGCTTGAAGTAAGGGACATAGGCGACCTGGATACCCTTACTGTGAAAGAATATGCTGCACTGAGCAAAACAAAAAGATTTTTTTACAAAGTCTATAGATCCCCTTTTGTTATGTTTGGTATCATACCTGTCTATTATGTTTTGCTGCACAACAGATTTGTCAAAATAAAATTGCCTGAGTTTAAAAACCTAAAACTGGGTTTGTCTTTGAACAATATTGCATGGATAGGTACGATACTCATTCTTGCCCTGTTATTGGATTGGAAAAAAGTATTGCTTATTCATTTAATCATACTAAGCATTTTTGGTATAGTCGCAATTTGGTTTTTTTATATCCAACACCAGCATGAACATGGATATAAGCATTGGAGAAAAAAATGGGAATTTACCTATGCTGCAATCAAAGGCAGCACTTATTACAAATTGCCAAAAATATTCAATTGGTTTACAGGTAACATAGCCATTCACCACATTCACCACCTCAATCCTGCCATACCCAATTACAATTTACAGAAAAGCGTCGAGGCAATTTCATGGATTAATAAATACACCACCGAAGTTACTTTCTTTGAGAGTTTAAAAATAGCTACTCACAAGCTATGGGATGAACAAACCGAGCGAATGATAACTTTTAGGGAGTTTTCTCGAATGGAGAAAATGGGTTTAGTTTAGCTTTCATATTCTATGACTAAAATACACATAATTGAAGCAGGCAGACTTAAGTTAGATGGTGGTGCAATGTTTGGAGTAGTTCCTAAATCACTTTGGTCAAAACTCAACGAGGCCGATTCAAACAATATGTGTATCTGGGCAATGCGCTGTCTTCTCGTACAAGATGGTCACCGCAATATATTAATTGATGCCGGTATAGGTCTTAAACAAGACCAAAAATTCAATAGTCATTTCAGTCCTGAAAACATTACTACATTTGAAGATGAATTATCCGCAATCGGACTTTCTGCGGAGGATATCACAGATGTACTGCTTACCCATCTTCACTTTGACCATTGTGGCGGTGCGCTCAAATTTGACTCTAGCAATAAAATAGTTCCAACTTTTCCCAACGCTAAAATTTGGTCCAATGATTATCATTACAAATGGGCCACGGATCCAAATGACAGAGAGCGAGCTTCTTTCCTTAAGGAAAATATACTTCCTCTCAAAGAATTAGGTTTGCTACATATGATGGATGTTGAAAATGGCATCAAATTTAGCGATCACATCACCCTTGATTTTGTATATGGACATACCGGTGCAATGATGGTGCCTACCATTTATCTTGACAATGGTCGTTCTGTGGTTTTTTGCGCAGATTTATTGCCTTCCCATTGCCATATTCCTATGCCTTATGTCATGGCATACGATGTGCAACCTTTGCTTACACTTCAAGAAAAAAATGTGCTTTTTGAAAAATCAGCCAATCCAAATACTTGTTTGTTTTTGGAACACGATAAAGACCACCCGGCAGTGACCATAGTTAAAAATGACAAAGGACGATATGTACTTGGAGACATTATAGATCTTGATGTTTTTAGTCTTTAACAACTACATTAATGGTACTTTTTATGCCTATTTAACATTCAAATAAGGGTATTTTCAATTAGATTCAAAAATAAATTCCTATATTTGTTGTTTTACGACAATAAATAGTATGGAGAAAAGCTTATTGCACAAGATCAATGAATTGTTTGAATATAGAGGATTTCCGGATCTGTATAAATTTTCCAAACTTAATAACACCGAAACAAATAAGATTCACAAATTATTAGTTGATTTGCAAGCAAGTATATACTATTTAGACGAATATCTCGAAAACAATTGGACCGTCACCCAAAAAGGAATAAACCTGTACTGGAAAGGCATTTTCGAAGCATTGGTCAAATTGGGTATTTCAAAAAAAGATTGCAATGCTTATTGTGCACAAATAGTAAAATACCAAAAACACGAATTGGACCTACGCAAAAATCTATTGCCTACAAGACTAAGTACAGAATTTTTCTATTTTTACAAAAGTTGTGATGTTAAACTGTTGCGTAGAATATTGCTTGAAAAGCTACCTATAATAAATACCTTATTTCAAAGCGCTGATTGGCGCTATTTCGATCTGGTGACAGAAATCAATGATGACGCCACAGACCTTGAAGAAGACCTTCTTACAATCAACGCAAACATGGTACTTATCTGCTATAACCAAATTGGCAGAGCAGCTACAATAGATGTTTTTTCTCAATTTTTAGACCATATAGTAGCACAGTCTCACAAGAGATTTGCCAATAGCATCAATCCATACAAGCAAAGCATCCACCAAAAAACAGTTGCTTATGCCCTTGAAACCAAAAAAATTCTCAACCAAAGTTTGGTGTTAAAAAGTGAAGTCCAACCGATACTGTATCACCATTTAAAAAGCAGGAGAGCATGAATAAAAATGATATAAATGCACTTAGGGAGGCGGTGATTCGTTCACCGGAAAATATAGCGCTAAGACTTTCTTTGGCTTTAAAGCTTTTCAAGGTTAGAGAATTTGATGAAAGTGAAAAAAACTACCAGCAAGTACTTAAAATTGACCCGGAAAATATAAAAGCAAAACAAGGCCTGATAGAACTTTACTATAGCAAAGGCAACTACTCTACTGTAATAGTTATTGCAGAAGAACTCGCAAATAGAAATCTTGCCAGTGAAAAAATAATGGAGCTTCAGGTCAAATCTTTGCTAAAACAAAACTCGCATAAAGAAGCCCAAGAAATTTACAACAAAATCCTGGATAGAAATCCTTTTTATTTTGATGAAGAACTTGATTCAGTATTGGCAGACGATGAAGAATACAACAGTGACTCAAAAGATAAACCATTTGCAGGTGATGATGATTTCGAGGGTTTCGGCCACATGGGTGAAATGAAAATACCTGATTTTATCAACAATCCGGAAATCATGTATCTTCCGAAAACCGGCAACGGTTTTGAAGATATGGTTGGTCACGATGATATCAAAGAAGCTTTGGATATAATTTATCTGGTAGACGAACTGGATGAAGAAATAAAAGACAAATACAAATTAAAAAATTGTAGTTCTCTCCTTCTTTACGGGCCACCGGGATGTGGTAAATCCTTTACGGTAAGTTGCATTCCTTCAGAATTTGAAGAAGACGTATTGCCTTTTGATTGGAGTAGAATAAGCGATGATAGCCAATCCGTAAGAAAAGATTTTATCCTCCCATTTTATTTTAACATGGCAAGGATGGAAGCTCCATTGACATTGCATCTCGACAGAGTAGAAGATATTATTGGAAATAAAAACCCTGACGCACACCTGTTTCAATCACAGTTTGCTGCAGAAATGGATGCGGCTTATAGGTACAATCAAGACTTATTTGTAATAGCGTGCAGCACTTCTGTATGGCATCTTGATCCTGGCATGCTAAGAGGAGGCAGATTTGATGACTGTCTCTTTGTAGCACCACCCAATAAATTAGAAAGGAGGGCCTATTTTGAAGCTTATTTCGAAAAATTAGAAATAGAGATACCTAACATTGATTCACTCGCTGAAGCCAGCGAATTATTTTCATTTGCAGATCTCCGAAATGTATGCGATAAGTCTGTACTCAAACACGTAGCGAGATATCAACCTGACTTAAAGCGTATGCCAAACATGGATACAGATACTTTCTTGTCAGAAATATTGAAATCAAAACCTACGACATTGTATTGGTTTGACCAGATCATACACGAAAGTACTACATCATTTAAATCTACTCAAATTTTCAATACTGTCAACGAGTATTTATTTAATAATAAACCCTAATCCAAAAAGGAAATATGAGATTAGATACAAGTTACAGTCAAATCTGGAAAATATCCTTTCCAATTATGTTGGGCAGTGCCGCACAAAATATAATTGTTTTGTGCGACAATGTATTCTTGTATCATTTCAATCATATCCAATTTGCTGCTGTAGGTATTGTTGGCTCATTATACCTGGTTTTGGCATCGATTGGCTATGGTTTTTCAAGAGGCGGCCAGATATTTATGGCACGAAAATACGGCGAACGTGAATACGATCAGCTAGGTGTATATTTTCAGGCATTAATGCTTTTCGAATTGATCCTGGCTGTTCTGGTATTCTCATTTTTTCATTTCTTTTCCTATGGGTTTCTCAAATTGTTTATTTCATCTCCTGAAATCTTAGGACATTGTAACGACTTCCTTCAGATACGCACCTATGGTGTATTTTTTTCCTATACGGGGGTAGCTTTAATTGCCTTGTATACAGGTATTGCAAGGCCAAAGATCATTCTTATTGATACAATAGTATTGACTGTATGTAACTTAGTACTTAATTATATTTTTGTGTTCGGGCATCTGGGGTCGCCGGCATTGGGAATAAGAGGCACCGCTTTAGCAAGCACAATTTCAGAAGTCATTGCATTTTTCTTTTTTGTCGGATATATGATTTTAGACAAAGACAATCGCAGGTTCCATTTATTCAATTTTTCGAGCATCAATCCTAAGAAAATACTGGATTGCTTCAATATTTCCTTTCCTATTGTATTACAATCAGCGGTAGGATTAGGCGCTTACTTTTTATTCTTTTCTTTTATTGAAAACAATAGTGCCAAAGATTTAGAGATATCCAACCTATTGAGAAATATATATTTAATTTTATCTATCCCGGCATGGGGTTTTTCCGCCGGTATCAACACTATAGTAAGTAATTTTATCGGCAATAAAAAAAGACAGGCAGTATTCCCAATGGTCTATCGCACATCATTACTGAGTCTGGGATTTACTTTATTAATCACCTTACCCATTATTTTGTTCCCGGACACCATTCTCTATCCTTTGTTTGGCAGTACTGAAAATCACCTTATTGCAGAAAGCAAACCATTCATGTATATATTGATTCCAATCATGGCTATCTTTAGCGTAGGTTCTGTATTTATCAATGGGTTGACCGGTACAGGACATACTCGCACTGCATTGTGGATTCAGACTCTATTTACGGTCTTTTATATTATATATAGTTTAATGGTTATAAAAGTATTGCACAAAGACCTCAATTGGGCATGGAGTGCTGAGATTCTATATTGGTTGGGTATATTAACGTTTGTTGTCGTTTATTTAAAAACAAATAAATGGCATGAGAAAAAATTTTAAAAAATGTTAGAAATAGGCAAATACAATAAACTAAAAGTACTAAGAGAAGTGGATTTTGGATTTTACTTAGAAGGATATGAATGGGGCGATATCCTTATGCCAAAAAGGTACGCGACTCAAGCCATAGAAATAGGTGATGAAGTCGATGTAATGGTCTATCTGGATGGTGAAGAAAGACTTATAGCCACCACTGAAAAACCATATGCACAAGTAGGCGAAGTCGCCTTCCTTGAAGTCAAAGATGTAAATCAATTTGGGGCATTTTTAGACTGGGGATTGAAAAAAGAGCTCTTTGTGCCATTTGCCGAACAAAAACTCAAAATGGAAGCTGGCCGCAGATACCTTGTATTTATTTTTCTTGATGAAAAGACAGAAAGGGTAATGGCGAGTGCTAAACTCAACAAATTTATTGATCAGGTGCCTCCCCTTTATAAGCCCGGCCAAAAATTACTTGGCCATGTCTGGAGTAAAACCGATTTCGCCTATAAGGTTATTATAGATAGCAGCCATGTGGGCGTGCTATATACAAATGAAGTATTCAAGAATCTGCAAATCGGTCAAAGGATAGATGTCTATATTAAAAAAGTAAGGGACGATCTAAAAATAGACCTCTCGCTTACGCCCATTACAGTTGAAAGATTTGACGAATTTTCAGAAATCATATTACAACAGTTGGAAAAATCCAATGGCTTTATTAAAATTTCTGACAACTCACCTCCGGAAAAAATTTACGAACTTTTTGGCATGAGCAAAAAGAATTTCAAAAAAGCATTGGGTAAGCTGTATAAAGAAAGAAAGATTATGATTCACAATGATGGAATCCAAGCGATATAATAATAAAATATTTTTCTAAATTTTATAGCTCTATTCTTGTTCTGCAGGCTCGCATTTTTTATAAACAAAGAACCATTTTTCAGTTTTACTTCTTTTTTTTGAGGTCTGGTATAGTAAAATGGTACAAGCTCTTCCAAGGAAAACAAATAAGCTATTTTATTAAGACACATTACACAAAATGTTAAATTAAACATTTTTTTAAACTATAATCTTATGGGCTTTAGTCATTAATATAATTATAATTTTATATTCTGAAATGTTGGGTATTTTGGAATTATATTGCATAAAATTATCATATTTTGAAATTTTAATCTAATATTACTGAAAAATCTTATTTGATAATAAAAACAGGGCATGTTTTC
>JAYUTD010000613.1:0-6507 GCA_043755305.1 Saprospiraceae bacterium | reverse complement strand
GAGTCAACTTTTATCATAAAAACTTCAGTATATACATTTTCATAACCTACGTAGGCCGCCATTATCATGTATTCTCCTGGAAGTACATTCTCTATTTTATAATAGCCATTGTCATCGGTCAATGCACCTTTTACCAGCAAAGAATCTTTGCTGTCAATAAGGGAGATAGAGCAATAAGTTATTGGGGCACTATTCTCGTCTTTAACATTTCCCTGGATAGAGAGTTGGCCAAAAACACAATTGCTGTAGAAACAAAGGAAAAATAAAATAAGGGAGAACTTCATTGTATATATATTGTTTTCCCACGACTGTGGTATAAGAACAACGTTTAACTTTTTGCATTGGTTACATTTAGAATGAATTAATAAGGAAGATTTGACGCAGTTAATCAATTAAAAGCATGTTACAAGTTGTTACTGAAAAATGAAAAGCCAGCTTTTTGACAAAGATGTCAACAAAAATAAGTTAATACCACCTGGTAAAATAAATTTAACTTTTTTTACCAATTAAGTACCACACAATCTTAATATTATTATTTTTACTTCAATTTATCAATACATAATGCAGAAATACATATTATCCATAGATCAAGGTACCACGAGTAGTAGGTCATTATTGGTGGACCATGATGGCAAAGTTGTGGCAACTTCTCAGAAAGAATTCAAACAGATATTTCCGCAGCCGGCATGGGTTGAACATGACGCAATTGAAATATGGCATACTCAATTGGGCACAATAAATGATGTCTTGAAAAAAGTAAATGCCACAGCTGCCCAGATTGCTGCAATAGGCATCACCAATCAAAGAGAGACTATTGTAGTGTGGGATAGAGCAACCGGTCAGCCAATATGCAATGCAATAGTGTGGCAAGACAGAAGGACATCTGCGTATTGTGACAGTCTAAGTGAAGCAGGACATGGTAAAATGATAAAATCCAAAACCGGGCTTGTTATCGACGCCTATTTTTCTGCATCAAAGATTAAATGGATTCTCGATAATGTTGAAGGCGCAAAAGATCGTGCTGATAAGGGTGAGCTTGCTGCTGGCACGATTGATTCCTGGTTAGTATACAACTTATCAAAGGGTGAATTACATATAACCGACGTGTCCAATGCTTCCAGAACAATGTTGTACAACATCCATACCTTAGAATGGGATAAGACTTTACTGGATCTTTTTGACATACCTTCCACTTTATTGCCAGCAGTCAAGAGCAGCAGCGAGATTTATGGTAAAGCATATATTGACAATGATACAATGCCGATTGCAGGTATTGCCGGAGACCAGCAAGCAGCTTTATTCGGCCAATTGTGTTTGTATCCAGGCATGGTAAAAAATACTTACGGTACAGGCTGCTTTATGTTAATGAATACTGGTGAAAAAGCCATAGAATCCCACAATAATTTATTGACAACAATCGCCTGGCAAATCAAAGATAAGACCGTTTATGCATTGGAAGGATCTGTATTTATAAGTGGTGCTGTGGTTCAATGGCTGCGTGATGGTATGAAAATGATCATTAATTCTCAAGGCATCGAGAATCTAGCAAAAGAAGTTCCTGACAATGATGGCGTGTACTTCGTACCTGCCTTTACCGGGCTTGGCGCACCTTATTGGAACCAAAATGCCAGAGGCAGTATTTTTGGTCTTACAAGAGGCAGTACCAAGGCACATATCGCCAGAGCAGCATTGGAGTCGGTAGGATTTCAAACTTATGACGTGCTTAAGTCGATGCAAAAGGATGCCAATCTCGAATTGTCTCTCTTGAAAGTAGATGGTGGCGCATCAAGCAATGCCTTAATGATGCAAATACAAAGTGATTTGGTCAATTGCGATGTAGCTGTGCCAGAGAATAAGGAAACGACGGCTATGGGCGCTGCTTATCTGGCGGGTTTAGCTATAGGTTATTGGTTGTCCATCGATGAAATAGAAAACTTTATATCAATTGAAAGAATATATAAACCTTCAGGCGATCAAGCTAAAGTGGCAAATATGGTAAAAAATTGGCATAGAGCTGTCAGGGCTTCCATTGCATGGGCAGATGATTCCAATATATGATTCCAAAATATGATTCCAACTATACGGAACAATCAATTTTATTAAAATAGACAAACATTATATATGAGTGCATACATTGCAGAATTTCTAGGTACAGCTTTGCTCATTGTATTTGGCAATGGAGTGGTAGCCAATGTAGTATTAAACAAAACTAAAGGAAACAATTCGGGCTGGCTGGTCATTACATCGGGATGGGCAATTGCAGTATTTGTTGCTGTTTATTGCACCTCCGGTATAAGTGGGGCACACCTCAATCCTGCTGTAACTTTGGGGTTAGCGATTGCCGGAAAATTTGATTGGTCAATGTTACCCGGTTATATTTTAGCACAAATTGCTGGCGCTTGGTTTGGTGCCGTTCTGGTATGGTCGCATTACAGGCAACATTTTGATGTCACAGACGACAGTAGTGATGTCCTTGCATGTTTTTCTACAGGGCCGGCTATTCGCAATTCTTTTCAAAATCTGTATGCTGAAATATTTGCCACTTTTATTTTTGTGGTATCTATTTTGTACATAACAAGCGCACAACAATCTCTCGGTGCACTAGATGCTTTACCTGTAGGATTGCTTGTGTTGGGTATAGGCTTGAGTCTGGGTGGCAACACAGGATATGCCATCAACCCGGCAAGAGATTTGGGGCCAAGAATAGCGCATGCTATGTTACCTATAAAAACAAAAGGTGGCAGTGACTGGGCTTATGCCTGGATACCATTTATTGGGCCTATGCTCGGAGGTGGATTGGCAGCTTTAGTATATACTTTATTAAGCTAAATCGGTGGATACTTAAAATGGCGGAGTGCTTAATTTTATAAAATATTCACTGATTTCATATTATTGATTTATTTCTCATTTTGTCCAGCAAAACACTTAAAGCCTCACTTTCAGTTTCATCAAGATTGTGGTATAATTCAAGCCCAATTTTTTCCATAATAAGAAAAGCTTCCATCCCTTTTTGGGTCATAGAAATATTGATGAATCTTTTGTTTTCTTTATTTTGGGTTCGATGTACATAACCTTGTTTTTCAAGTTTATCCACTAGTCTTGTAAGGTCCCTTTTTTTGTCCAACATTACATCAATGATATGGCTTGGTGACGCAGGTTCTGGGTGTTTTCCTTTAATTATTCTCAACACATTGTAATGTTGTGGCAAAAGGTCAAATTCATGTAAAAGAGTACAATGCAAATTATAAAAGTGGTAATAGGTATAAAGCAAATTAACGTATGCTTTATGGCCAGATGATTCGAAACCAGATGTTTTAATTAATTCTTGAATACTTTTCATTCGATAATACTTTCATTTTTTTGAATCCATATTGCCATTATTCTAAGATCAATCAAAGTAACTTAGAAGAGAACAACCTGATTTTATTTTAATACGTTTACAATTCATCTTCCAATAAAAAAGATATACCAAAATACAGAAAATTATTGTGCAAGGTCTTCAGATCTTATTGTATAATTGTCGCAAATATATAAAATTGAATAAACGTTTTGTGTAAAAATTAACCCTTCCCATCTTTTGAAGCTTTTAATATCAGCCTTAAGGATTGATCATAAGTAAAATAATTCCAAATCCAATTGAAAAAGACCATCATTTTATTTCGTGTACCTATAAGTGCTAAGAGGTGGACGAGAAGCCATAGAATCCATGCGAAAAAACCATGGAAATGGCCAAATGTAGAATCTACCACTGCTCTGTGCCTGCCAATGGTAGCCATCGATCCTTTGTCCCTGTACTCAAATGAATGGGTATTGCTATGGATAAGATTAGCTGCTAAATTTTCCGCCTGCTGGATCGCACCTTGTGCTACCTGTGGCACTCCTTGGGGAAATTTTGGAGTGGCCATAAAAGCTATATCGCCGAGCGCATAGATCGAGTTATATCCAATGATTCGATGGGTCTGGTCTACTAAAAATCTATTGCTATAATTGTAGGTTGCTTTTTCTAAACCCTTTACAGTATTGCCTGTGATGCCGGCTGCCCATATTACTTTTCTTGATTTTATTATTTTGCCGTCTGATAAAGTGACTTCGTTTTCCATTACATCGGTGACTTTTGTATTCTTTAGCACAATGACGCCCATTTTTAGTAAAAAAGCTTCAGCTGCTTTACCGGATTTTTCTGACATGCCAGGTAGGAGGGAATTTCCGCTGTGAATGAGGTAAACATCAACCTCATTGTGATCCAGTTCGATGTAATCCTTTGGCAATATGTACTGTTTCATTTCGGCAATTGCACCTGCAAGTTCAACACCCGTAGGGCCTCCGCCTACCACTACGGTATCTATATATTCTTGTCTTGTGTCAAAATCCCGTGTAATTAATGCGGTCTCAAAGTCCTTCAGTACCTGGTTTCTTAAATACATAGCTTCGCCGGTACTTTTAAGAGAGAAGGCATTTTTTTCGATATTTGCGTTGCCATAGAAATTGGTTTTTGCTCCTATGGCTATAATCAATTCGTCATAATTGCATTTTCCAATAGCTGTAATTAAGTACTTTTCTATAGCATTAATTTCAATGACTTCAGCAACTCGAATATGGATGTCATTTTTATTTTGAAAAATTTTTCTAAAAGGAAAACTTATGCTGCTGGGCTCTAAACCAGACATAGCTACCTGATACAGCAATGGCTGAAATTGGTGATAATTGTTTTTATCAAAAATGACTACCTGAAATCCTTTACCTACAAGTTTCTTTGCCAATGTGAGCCCTGCAAATCCGGCACCTATGATTACAATTCTTTTTTTATTGGTTTCGGGAATATTTACGACTGTTTGCATGGGGAAAAAAGCTTTAAATTCAAATGTAAATTTACAACTTATAGGCAAAAAGATGGTACAAAACCGATTATTTAATCTTACATCGAATTGACCGCAGATTTAAACTGCAATGAAAACCTAATGACACTATGAACCAGGTTAAAAAAATAGAAATATATCGACAAAATCTATTTTGGTAAACCAAGGCAAAAGGAGTCGTTTACAGGAAAAAATGGATGGGTTTGAATTCTTTAAAATCACACTCAAATTGAGCAAAAAGGAAGCACTCAAATTGGGGTTGAAAAATGGGTAATTGTTGGAAAAATTGAAACAGAAGTAAGGAAACAGGGCATAAATGGGGAAAATTGGACCACCCATGCAATTTTTTTTTAATATAAATTTATATATATGAATAAAATTAATTTAACCCTAAAATAAGGAACTTCGACCAATTTTTCGGGTAAATAATAGAATAAATCGGTCTACTTAATTGCAGTTAAAACCAAAATAAATAAAAAAGTACTTTGGAATATCTAAAATAGTATTATTTTTGCATCGCTTTTCACGGCAGGTGGAAAGAAATTTATAATTTGAGAGAAGGATAAAAGAGAAGGGCAAAAGTAAGTAGGAAAGTTAAAAAATGCCAGTGTAGCTCAGTTGGCCAGAGCAGCTGATTTGTAATCAGCTGGTCGGGGGTTCGAATCCCTCCACTGGCTCTAAATAGCTTACTCAGTCTGACTCGAGTTTTTTATTGCAAAAGGCTTGAGGGGGTACGCCGGAGTGGGAGAGCCGGGGCAGACTGTAAATCTGCTGTCTCTGACTGAATAGGTTCGAATCCTATTACCCCCACTCTTGTTTTTGCAGTAGTAAAAATTAGGCGGAAGTAGCTCAGTTGGTAGAGCATCAGCCTTCCAAGCTGAGGGTCGCGAGTTCGAGTCTCGTCTTCCGCTCAAATAGTAAATAAAGGAAATTGAAATTCACGGCCGGTGTAGCTCAGGGGTAGAGCACTTCCATGGTAAGGAAGGGGTCAAGGGTTCAATTCCCTTCATTGGCTCAATGAAATAATTATTCATTAACATATTTTAAAAATTCTGAAAAATTTCAAGCAATGGCTAAAGCAACTTTTGACAGGTCAAAACCACACGTAAACATAGGTACGATAGGTCACGTTGATCACGGTAAAACAACATTAACAGCTGCGATAACCTACGTTCTATCGGAATCAGGTTTAGCAGAGAAAAAAGACTATGACTCTATCGATGCTGCTCCGGAGGAGAAAGAAAGAGGTATTACGATCAATACAGCTCACGTTGAATACTCAACATTAAAAAGACACTATGCTCACGTTGACTGTCCAGGCCACGCTGACTATGTTAAAAACATGGTTACGGGTGCTGCGCAGATGGACGGTGCTATTCTTGTAGTTGCTGCTACAGATGGTCCTATGCCTCAAACAAGAGAGCATATCCTTCTGGCAAAGCAAGTGGGTGTTCCTAAAATCGTAGTGTTCATGAACAAGGTTGACCTTGTGGATGATCCTGAGATGTTGGAATTAGTAGAAATGGAGGTAAGAGAATTGTTGGAGCAATATGGTTTTGGAGCAGATGCACCAGTAATCAAAGGTTCTGCAATTAAAGCTCTTGAAGGCACTCCGGAAGGAAAGCAAGCTATTGTTGACCTTATGGAAGCA
>JAYUTD010000612.1:0-6517 GCA_043755305.1 Saprospiraceae bacterium | reverse complement strand
GTCATACTTCCATCTTTACACTATGGCAGAGATGCCTTAGCCGGGTTGGCTATATTTTTGAGCTATGCTGCAAATAGTAAGACAAGTGTATCATCTTTAAGAGACAACCTTCCAAAATATGTAATCATTAAGGATAGAATGGACGTGGCTGGTTTAAATCTCGAAGCTATATTCCATAAAATAAAAACCAGTTTTGCCTCAGAAAAAATAAATGATATTGATGGAATAAAAATCGATTTCGCAGAAGGCTGGGTGCATTTTAGAAAATCAAACACAGAACCAATTGTAAGGATATATGCAGAAGCTGAAGATGAGGCAACCGCTTCAATATTAATTCAAAAAGTAAAAGACATAATCTGATGACTACATTAGAGCAATACTTCCAAAAATACCGAAGTAACATCATCGGCATTGACCAAATTATACATACAGGTGGTACAGATAAAAAAATCGTCTATGCCGATTGGACAGCAAGCGGCCGCATGTACAAGCCCATTGAAGAAATCCTGACTAAAATGATCTCTCCATATGTAGCCAATACGCATACTGAAACAAACTTTACCGGCACATCTATGACATTGGCTTATAAAAAAGCTAAAGATATTATCAAAAAACATGTTAATGCCGATGTCTCTGACATAATTATTGCTTCTAACTCAGGCATGACTGGAGTAGTAAATAAATTCCAAAGAATATTGGGTCTTAAACTTCATGAAAGATTTTCTGACAAAGTAAATCTTGCCAGAGAAGACAGACCTATTGTATTCGTTACTCACATGGAGCACCACTCTAATCAGACAACCTGGCTTGAAACCATTGCAGAAGTAGTTATTATCAATGCATGCCCCGAAGGCAAGGTTGATCTTGAAAACCTCATTTTTTTATTAAACAAATACAAAGAGAGAAAGACAAAGATTGCAGCCATTACTTCCTGTTCAAATGTGACAGGCCTATTTACACCTTACCATGAAATAGCTAAAATTATGCACCAGCATGGAGGGTTGTGCTTTGCAGATTTTGCATGCTCAGCACCATACATTAATATAAATATGCATCCTGAGGACAAAAAAGCTTACCTCGATGCCATTTATTTTAGCCCCCACAAATTCCTTGGTGGGCCAGGCAGCAATGGTGTACTTATATTCAATAGTAAGCTTTACAACAACAGAGTTCCTGATCATCCCGGTGGTGGCACAGTTGATTGGACCAATCCCTGGGGCGAACACAAGTACCACGAAGAAATAGAAGCCCGTGAAGACGGCGGCACACCAGGCTTCCTTCAGACTATAAAAATTGCATTGTGTATTCAACTTAAAGACCAGATTGGTGTGGCTAATATTGAAGCAAGAGAGCATGAAATAATGAAGATAGTTTGGGAAAATTTTGACAAAATGCCTAAAGTGCACACCTTCGCAAAAAATCAAAAAGATAGACTGCCTGTTTTTTCTTTCATCATAGAGGATGTCCACTTCAATCTTGGTGTTAAATTATTGAATGACAAATTTGGCGTGCAAGTTAGAGGCGGCTGCAGTTGCGCCGGAACATATGGCCACTACTTATTTGAAATATCTGATGAAAAATCAAAACAAGTAACATCGCAAATAAACATAGGCGATCTTTCCGGAAAACCCGGGTGGATAAGAATCTCCTTCCACCCAACTATGACAAACGAAGAAGTTCAGTATTGCATGGATGCCATCAGAGAAGTCAGTATCCGACATAATGAATGGGCGAAGGAATATACGTACAATCCAAAAACAAATGAATTTAACCCGATTGCAGATGATCATAAAGAAGCATTGCTTATAGACTCTTGGTTTTCACAACTAACTTAATGGATAAAATATACTTTGACAATGCTTCCACCACCACCTTATTGCCCGAAGTGATAAGCAAAATGGTGGACGTGCTCCAGCACAATTACGGAAATCCATCTTCCATACATTTTTTTGGCCGAAAAAGTAGATCCTTGATAGAAGATGCAAGAAAAAAAGTAGCCAAAATTCTTAATGCTTCTATAAGCGAAATCTTCTTTACTTCTTCAGCCACCGAAGCCAATAATACGATACTTAAAAGAAGTATCCTGGATTTAAACATTCGTCGCATAATTAGTTCACCTACTGAGCACCATTGTGTACTTCATACCCTTGATAGTATAAAAATAGAGTACCCTTATGTCAAAGTAATTTATCTGGATGTAGATATAAACGGTAAGTTGGATTATGCACAATTGGAAAATCTTCTTTCTGCCTCTGAAGAAAAAACATTGGTAAGTCTTATGTATGGAAACAATGAAATCGGCACCATTCATGTTATAGAACAAATAAGCGCTTTGTGTCAAAAAAACAATGCTCTTTTCCATTGCGATGCAGTTCAGGTAATCGGTAAATATCCTATTGATTTACAAAAAACCAAATTTTCTTTTCTCACTGGCACTGCACATAAATTTCATGGTCCAAAAGGTTCAGCCTTTTTTTACATGAATGCCGGCAATATCATCCATCCATTTATATACGGTGGTGCACAAGAACGTAATATGAGGGCTGGCACAGAAAATGTTGCCGGCATAGTAGGCCTGGCAGAGGCCCTTAGCTTAGCATCAGAAAATATGGATAAGCGCAGAACCTATGTACAACATTTGAAAAACACCTTTGAACAAAGCATTCTAGCTCTAGGTAAGGATTGTAAACTCAACAATCCTAAGGATACTGAATGTTTGTACCATATAAGCAGTGTGTCCTTTGCAGATTCCCCTACCATCGATATGTTGATGTTTAATCTTGATATAGCTGGTATTGCTGTTTCTTCGGGTAGTGCCTGTAGCGCAGGTATTGAAGAAGACAGTCATGTATTGAAAGCCATAGGCCATCCCTATAACAGAAAGACTATAAGATTTTCATTTTCATTCTTTAATACTATGGATGAGGTTCATTTTGTAATAGATAAAATTCGATCACTACTTCACTAACATTCATTACATGATTTAAAAATAAATGGTAGAATCTGAAAGCAAATACATACTTAGGTGCATAGAATTGGCAAAAAAAGGTGGCAAAGCTGTAAAAACCAATCCTTTGGTAGGTGCTGTAATTGTTTACAAAGACAACATCATAGGGGAGGGTTACCACGAAAAATTTGGGTCTCCGCATGCAGAGATAAATGCCTTTAATTCTGTGAAAATAGCAGATAGGCAATACCTTTCATCCGCAACACTCTATGTAAGCCTTGAGCCATGCTGTACCTATGGCAAAACACCTCCTTGTACTCAAAAGATTATAGATAGTGGCATAAAAAAGATAGTTGTTGGTTGCCTCGACCCCAATCCTGATGTAAATGGCAAAGGTGTTGAGATACTTAATAGCTTCGGCATTAGTGTTGAAATGAGCGTGCTCAATATTGAAGCAGAAAATCTGATCAGAAAATTTAAGGCTAATCTTCAAAGAAAGCCATACATTGTCTTGAAATGGGCTCAATCTTTTGATGGTTACTTAGGACACAGGTCAAAGCAATATTGGCTTACTAATCAAGCATCAAAAAATTTGGTTCATAAGTGGCGAACAGAAGTCGATGCTATTCTTATTGGTAAAAATACTGCCCTTATAGATGATCCACAATTGACAACAAGACTATATGATGGAGAAAATCCAACAAGGATTGTTTTGGACAAGCATCTGGAATTACCTGCAAATCTTAAAATACTATCAGATGGATATAAAACGATAATTCTAAACGAAGTAAAAAATGAAATAATTGGACCATTACAATACATTAAGCTTGACGATTTTAGTGCCCAAAATATAGCCAATACGCTTTTTAGCAATGGAATTTATTCCCTAATTTTAGAAGGCGGTAAAAAAGTATTATCCCATTTTATTGATACAGGCATATGGAATGAAGCAAGGGTCTTTAAAACTACTGAAAGATTGACAAATGAATACCAACCAAATGATTTAATAACTGCGCCGCAATGTGCCGGAAAGTTAAAAGAAAAAAGAAACCTGGATGGCGATGAATTAGTAGTGATGTACAATGTCAGCTAATCAATTTTAACTCCTTGGTGTTCTATTATTAGTGTTAATAAAATATCTCTTGTTCTTTTTAAGGTATTTATTCTTTAAAAAACACTTTAAAGAACGTAATCTTGGGTTATTGAATATATTCATTTATGCCATTGTTTATGTCATTTACCCTTTGTCCAAACCACTAAAGTCTTTTCAATTTTCTGTTCAAAATACAATTAAATTCTATTTGTTTGAAAAACAGGCGTAAATGAAAACTTTTAATTTACTTTTACATTAACACAAAAACCATTGTCTGAATAAAATTTAAATCATGTGCAAATCAATATTTGTTTTTTTGATTTTTTTAATGGCCAATTGCATCTCCGGCCAAAGTAACTTTTACTTTCCGGAAAAAACATGGTTTTCAAAGCAATCGGCTGAATTGAGATTTAATAAATCGCTGCTCGATTCTGCTATCCACTTTGCAATCAACCACCAAATAAATTTAGAGACAGACCTTCGTATTGCTTTATTAAATTCTTATAAAAAGGAACCCAATTATAAAATCTTAGGTCCTGTAAAACCAAGAGGTAACACGTCAGGTCTTATAGTTAAAAATGGCTATATCGCAGCACAGTGGGGAGACATCGGTCGGGTAGATATGTGCTTTAGTGTAACGAAAAGTTTTTTATCCTCAATAGCTGGACTGGCTGTAGATCAAAAGTTGATAACCTCTGTTGAGGATGATCTGAATACATATGCCGTCGATGATTATTACGACGGACCACATAATGCGAAAATAAAATGGAAACATTTATTAGAACAAAATTCTGATTGGTCTGGCTGCCAATTTGGCCTTTGTGACTGGGCAGACAGACCTCCGAAAACAGGAACAATTGATGAGTGGAAGAATCGGCCTTTGTTAGAACCTGGAAGCGAATTTGAATACAATGATGTTAGGGTAAACCTGCTTGCCTATTCTCTGCTACAGGTACATAGAAAGCCAATTCCAGTAATTCTCAAAGAGAAGATAATGGACCCCATTGGATGCTCCACTAACTGGAGATGGTATGGCTATGACAATGCTTTTGTCAATATGGATGGCATCATGACACAATCCGTAAGTGGTGGCGGACATCATGGAGGTGGTCTATTTATCAATACTTTAGATATGGCTAGATACGGATATCTATTCTTGAGAAATGGGCAATGGTCCGGAAAGCAAATATTAACCTCTGATTGGATTGAGCAGGCAATCAAACCATCTATTACTAACCCTTCCTATGGCTTCCTGTGGTGGAATAACAGTAAAAAAGATTGGCATAAGCTTCCTGCTTCAATTTTTTACGCTGTGGGTTATGGTGGAAACTACATAATTATTGATAAGGAACATGATCTGGTTGTGGTTATTAGATGGATGGACACAGATAGTGTTCCGGTTTTTATGGAAAAAATTATCGAAGCAATGTATTGATATACACTAGTTTGATTATTTTTTACTTATTTTTGCTCGACTAAAAAAAATACTGGGCATTGTATAAAAAAATTCTTTATAGCTTCTTTATCTTATTAATAATTACAGCCTCGCATACGCCAGATGTTGGAGATGCGATTGATTCCCTTAATGGGGTCAAAGTTTACTACAATGGCAACTCTTTCAAAAAAACACATGGAAGAAATACAGCGTCTGATGGCTATAACCTGGGCCTCAAATATCAATGTGTAGAATTTGTGAAAAGATACTATTACGAGCATTACAGGCATAAAATGCCAAATGCCGGTGGGAATGCAAGAGATTTTTTTGATAAAAAATTGGGGGATCGTGCATACAATTCCAAACGCGGTCTTATGCAATATAGAAATGTAAGAGAATATGCACCAAAAGTTGGTGACCTATTGGTGTATGATAGTTACCCAGGCAATCCTTATGGCCATGTAACCATTATTGCTGAAGTGGGTGAAGACTATCTGACCATAGCACAGCAGAATGTAGGTACTACTACAAGAGAAAAATTAAAGCTGATCAAATTTATGGAATATTATACGATAGCTGACTATGACGTACTTGGTTGGTTGCGAAAAGAGTAAAAATAGATCAGCTTTTGTCCAATCCATTAAGCCAATCCACCACTATTCTATCGCTCCAGTAATCATCATGTATAAATCCGGCAAACCCCACATGTCCACCATGTTTTGTACCCAGAAAATGGAAATACTTATGTCCATCTGCAATTTCATTCGGAAAACAAGGTGGTGCCAAAAACGAATCATCATGCGCATTGACCAATAGTGTAGGAATGTATATATTTTTTAGATAGGGTTTTGAACTGGCTTTAATATAGTAATCGGCTGCATCTTTAAAACCATGTAGTGGCGCAGTAACGCGATTGTCGTAGTCTAGCAATGTCTTTATATTTTTATAATCTTCCTCATTCAATTCAGTAGGATGTTGCCTTGCCTTCTCGATTATTTTTCTATTAAGTGTCATAAGAAATTGAACTGTATACGCTTTGTTT
>JAYUTD010000611.1:0-6523 GCA_043755305.1 Saprospiraceae bacterium | reverse complement strand
GTCTCTGACACAATATTTTCAAAAGATACTGCAATTATTGCGCAAAATGTAGAATTCAAGCCGGAGGTGCAGCAGTTCAATAGATTTGATATACCTATTTTGCAATTGAATGAAAGGCCATTTTGCCCTAACCAACCTATTGATTATACCATATTTGCCGGGGTAAAAGATGCTGTGAAATGGGAGTGGAGTGACAAAAGCACAGCCGATTCGCTTAGGGTATTTAAAACCGGTGAATACAGTGTTACTGTTACCATCGACGGAAAATATTGTTTTATGCTATGCGATACTGCAACTATTGATAGATCAGATTTACCATCAATACAAGCCCTAAAAGGCCCAAAAGTATGCGTTGGAGCGCCATTTAGGGTGACTTCTTCATACACAGCAGCAAGTGCCGTGACTTCAAAATGGACAAAAGATGGAAAAGTTGTAGCTACCAACGTAGGAGAAATTACTACATCTGTCCTTGGAACATACATTGTTACAATTATTGATCAATGTGGGGATAGTGCCAAATCAAGTATTACAATCAATGAAAGTATTTATTTTTTAGCGCCTAGTGGTGCGATAACCAGAGGTTTACCTGTTTGCAAGGATACAGAGTTTACGTTATCTGCTGCCGGCATCGGTGGCGGTGGTGGACCTTATACTTTCTTATGGTCAGAAAACAATGCCACTACCTCAGTAATTAAAGTTAACAAACTTGGCACGTATACGGTTACCGTAACAGATAAATGCGGCCTCACTGCTGTACAGTCAATCAATGTAGATGAAAGTGTGTGGTTGCCAGCCCCAAGTGCGGCTATTGCATCTGGCGTAGATAAAGTCTGCAAGAATCAACCATTTTTGATCGTAGGAGCAGCCGCAGGTGGAGGCGGTGAGCCGTATCAATTCTTATGGAATACAGGAGCCACTACAGAAACACTTACCTCTGACAAACTCGGTGTTTTTACCTTGACTGTCACAGACAAATGCGGTCTTACAAACAGCAAAAGTATAAATGTTGGAACAGAAATTTATTTTTCAAATCCTTCTGTAAGTATTGAAAATTCAGTAGACAATACTTTTTGTCAAACAGGGAAAATAGGGTTGGTAGCAATCCCTACTGTTGAGGCTGGAGGTCAGGTCAGTTTTAAATGGAGCAATGGTGCCATAACAGCGGAAAATTTAGTCGATGGAAATGGTAGCTATACTATAACGATTACTGACAGATGCAATAATACTGCAACCTCCACCAAGGAAGTAAAGGATGCTACTACGGGTTCAGATTGCCTTAAATTCCCTAAATTATTTATGCCAGATGCAAGACTAATTGAGGAGAACAAATATTTTGGAGGCATAAATCTATGTGGAGTAGACAGTGCCAGTGTTAATAGTTACGTGTTAAATGTATTTAATAGATGGGGACAGCCAGTATTTACAAGCACGGATATCACAAAATCCTGGGATGGGACCAATGGAAATAGAGAATACTATCCACCAGATGTTTATGTTTGGTATGCAAGATATAATGTTGGCAAGTTTTGTAAAAACGAGATAAAGGGTGATGTAACGATCTTTAGATAAAACAAGTTTAGCTTCTTAAAATATAAGGTCAGACAATGCTTAATTTGTCTGGCCTTTTTTTATTTATTAGTTATAAAAACAATCTTCGGCTTCCTTCTTTAACTGTAAGATTTGACAAAACATCTTGATGTGCACTTATAAATTCTGACACCCATAGAGGATTGGTCTTACCATACTCCCGCAGTGCCCAGCCACCAGCTTTTTTAATAAAAAATTCTTTGCTATCTGCTCTTGCCAAGACCATTTCAGAAAGCAATTCAATATTTGTTTTGGATTTGTATTTTAGTTGAAATATAATGGCTGATCGCTGCAACCAAAGGTGGTCGGTGTCCATCCATTTGTAAGCATATTTTATTTGCAATGCACTATCGTTAAGTAATAACGGGCCAATAAAATTTGGTGCTATGCAATCTACAGTATCCCACCAGCTATTGGTTGTAATTTTATTTTCCCAATACGAGAGCCAGGACAGATCGGTTTTTTTTACAATAAGGTTCGTAAAATCAAGCACAGCCATGTGGCATTCCCTTTTTGGCTCAGCCCAAAGTTCATCAATGATTCTTTGGGCCTCTATTTTAGGCAGGGATTTATATGCATGATAATAATGGCTTTGTAGCGCTCTTCGCGGCTGGGCATTGATGCCATAAAAGGAAAAATTATTTTTCATATACGCTTGCATTTGCAGTGCGTAAGCTGCGTTGGCGTTTTCTTCAAAAGACTTGATCAATGATTTTGTAATGGTGTGAAGAGCCATGATTGTATAAATTATTGTCGTCCTCCAATCAATTTTCTATCACAAGTTTCTTTGGTGCATTTGCCATACAAATTAAGTGCATGGTGGGTTACTGAAAACTCGAGTAACTCACCCATCATGTTTTTAATTTGTTGAATTCTTGGGTCACAGAACTCCATAACTTGTCCGCAATCCACACATATCATATGATCATGTTGCCTAAATCCATATGATTTTTCAAACTGCGCAAAGTTCTTGCCAAATTGATGTTTTATTACAAGATCACAAGACAAAAGCAACTCCAAAGTATTGTATACGGTAGCCCTGCTTACCCTATAATTTTGGTCTTTCATATGGATAAATAATTGCTCGGCATCAAAGTGGTCATTTCTTTTATAGATTTCTTCCAGAATGGCATACCTTTCAGGTGTTTTGCGCAATTCATTTTTTTCCAGATGGGATGTAAATATTTGCTTTACCTCTTTTATTATTTCGCCTAATTTTGCTTCTGCTGTAAACATAAGTTTTATTTTTTTAACGGATCAACTCTTTCCACATTAGCGATCCCTTCTAATTGTTTGATAGATTTTATAGCCAGATTAAGTTGATCTTTATTCATAACAAATATACTTATATTTCCTTCAAAGTATCCTTCATTGCCTTGAATGCTGAATGCCCTCATATTAATACCTAACTCATTTGAAATAAGATTGGTCAATTTTTGGATTACACCTACACCACTGTCGATTCCGGTTACCTTCAGATCAGCTACAAAATTTTCTTCATTATTGTCATCCCAGTCTACTTTCAATACCCTATAACCATAATTGGCAAGCAAATGTGTAGCATTTGGGCAACTTGTTCGATGAATCTTGAGTTTTTGGGTAGAGGTCGTATACCCAAAAATTTCATCCCCGGGTACCGGATTACAACAATTGGCAAAAGAAAATTCATAGATATCACCAGGTTCGTTGTTTACTAGTATCTTGGATTTATTTTCTACAATTTTCTTTGGTCTTTTAACTTCATCTGTAGCGCGATTGCCTTCTGGTTTTTCTTCTTCTTTTTTGATGATGAGTTTGCCATTTTCAATGTCAAAATCTTTATTTTCCATTTTGACTTGGTCATTGGCCACAGCAAAGTAAAAATCTAATCTCGACTTGTATCCATATTGCTTAACTAGTGTTTCGATGTTGTCTTCAAGGTCTAACTTAAGGTTTTTAAGTTTTCTTTCAATCGCTTCCTTTCCAAGTTCGCCAGCTTTTTTAAGTTCCTCTTTCATGGCAGACCGTATTTTACTTTTGGCCTTACCAGTCACTACCATTTTCAACCATTCTTCAGTTGGTTTTTGGTTTTTATTAATGGTAATGTGCACTTGATCACCATTGTTAAGCTTATAGCCCATAGGCACCAATTTGTTATTTACCTTAATGGCTTGAGCACGATAACCAAGTTCTGAATGGATGTCAAATGCAAAATCAAGTGCGGTAGCACCCATTGGTAAAATACGCATCTCCCCTTTTGGAGTAAATACATAAACTTCTTCACTGAAAAGATTGGATTCAAAATCATTGAGAAACTCAAGTGCATTGGAATGTTGTCCATCTAAAACTGTCCTTACATTGTCAAGCCAACTGTCATATACATTTTCTTGTGATTTAATGCCTTTGTACTTCCAGTGTGCCGCAAATCCTCTTTCAGCAATATCATCCATGCGCTGGGATCGTATTTGTACCTCCACAAATTTTCCTTTAGGTCCTATCACTGTAGTATGTAGCGATTCATACCCATTACTCTTTGGTGTGGTGACCCAATCTTTGAGTCGCTCCGGGATAGGCTTATATACGTCTGTGATGATAGAGTATACCTGCCAACACACACTTTTTTCTTTTTGCACGGGTACATCTATAATAATTCTTACAGCAAATAAATCATAAATTTCCTCAAACTCTACACCTTTCTGTTTTATTTTTTCATAAATACTTGATATGGCTTTTGGTCTGCCCAGCACTTTATAAGGCGCATCAAGCTCTTTTAGATTTTCTTGCAATGGTTTTATAAACTGATTAATATAATTGTTCCTGTCTACCTCAGACTCCTGAAGTTTTTTTACAAGGTCCATATATACTTCTGGATCAGATATTTTCAAACAAATATCCTGGAACTCTGTCTTAATCTTATACAAACCCAACCTATGGGCAAGAGGTACATAGATATAACTGGTTTCAGCAGCTATTTTGAGTTGCTTATTTATTGGTTGACCATGAATGGTGCGAAGATTGTGTAATCTGTCGGCCATTTTTATAAGAACTACTCTGACATCTACTATGAGGGTGCTTAGTACTTTTTTGAAATTTTCTGCTTGGGGGCTTTCAGTATCATTATAGCTGCCATCTAATTTTGTGAGGCCATCAACTATATCCGTTACTTTTTCACCAAATACTTTTTTTATGTCAGCCAGCGATGTTTCAGTGTCCTCCACTACATCGTGCAACATAGCGCATATTACAGCTGTAGGCCCAAGTCCAATTTCTTCAAAACATATTCTGGCGACTTCTATTGGATGAAATATATATGGCTCACCTGTTTTTCTTCTTTGGTATTTGTGCGCTTCAACAGCCAGATTGTATGCCTTCTCAAGATTGGCTGGATCCCCTTCATTAAGTTTAGGTTTCATACCAGACATCAAACTATCAAAAGCTTTTCTTACTTCTTTGAGTTCTTCTGCATTAATGACTTGTCCAGTAGGCATAGTATAATCTTTTGGTTTTTATGCATAAGCATTAGATACAGTCAATGCTATGCATTTGAATTTAGAACTTTTCCATCATAGTGAATTAATATAACATTGCTACAGCAAATTTAGTTTCTTTGGCCCGAAAGCCATTGTTATGAATCATGGTAAATTTTCCAAAATATTTCTAAATTCTATTTCTTCAACATCTCCTTTACGCCTCATATAAATTTCCTTGGTGCTTGTATTGAATAGGTAAATACATGGAAATGAAGTTACATCATAGATCATATTAAATCTTGACATATTAGATTTGTCATTGAGATTGATCAACCCTTCATTAAAGTTTTCTTTTGCAAGATATTCATAGCAAGAAGCAGTCTTATCCTCTCTTTTTGTACAAACTGTAATGATTTCCAGCCCTTTTTGTTTATAATCTGCAGCTAACCTTTTGAGTATTGGCAATTCTTTTTTACAATGGCCGCAATCAGGGCTCCAAAAAACGAGTAATCCATATTTTGATTTAAGATCATATACATTGTAAGGCTTTCCATTTTCATTATACAATCTGCAATCTGGCAATGTACCGCCTACTTTCAATCGCTCAATGCTTCCAATTTGAGTTCTAAACCTTGCCAATTCTTCTTTCGTGTAAAAGTCAGCTTTGCCATTTTCAATAAATGCTTTGGATAACGCAAGTGTAACCAATTCCATATTGAACTTTGTCATCTTGGGAAAGGAATTCAATAAATAATTAAGGTAATACTCAAAAACAGGTCTGTTGCTATCGTATAGAATATTAAGTAATTTCACTGAACGCTCTGAAGCTTTCTCTATGTTTTTATCAGACGATCTGATAGTGTATAAATCAAGAAAATCAATTCCATTTTTGCACATCCACATCAAATTTATTTTGGGGTCGAAATTTTTCAATAATTGAGTGTCAAAGAAATCTTGTCTCTTTTTTTTCATCTCATCAATACTTCCCTGGTATTTAGGAAAGTCAATCCTTGTAAGTTCGACAAATCTGGAAGTTAATGTGCCCGGATATCTTTTAATGAACTCATCTTGGTAATCTTTCATCTGCCTTTCTTTGGCCATAAGCGCAGGAAAATAGGTTTTGTCATCTCCCGAAGTCAACCATGCATCTATAATCTCATTATAATTGAAAGCCAAGGAATCAAATTTGTTTAAATATTCATAGTACCTGAAAGTTTCAAACCCCTGGTTGCCTGTGATCTTTATGGATTCACTTGGACTATAAGCATTACAGTTCAAGCTGTATTTCTTATTTTCTTTATCTATTGCGATCTGAAAGTAGTAAGAGCTTTTATTCTTATTAGCACCGATTATATCATAGAGTATGGCATAAAATCCTGGTTCGATATCCTCAGGGAAGGTAACTTGATAAATACCATCCGAGGTTTTAATTATAGGTGTTTGCCTTACCTGCCGTTTACCATATATTTTGGTAGAATATTTGGCAA
>JAYUTD010000610.1:0-6541 GCA_043755305.1 Saprospiraceae bacterium | reverse complement strand
TCCCCGACCCTGCTGTCAAATTTTGAAGGTCTGTATGGATTGCTTTCAAAACTAATTTTATCGGAATCAGGCAATCGCTCGAGGTACTTTAGGTATTTAATCGCATGTCCTGCCAGTATAAAATGCCCTCCATCATCGAACCACGTTTTCAATTCACGTACTACAGATGGGTTTGTAGCAATTGAGGGTAGCAAGGTTTCATAGGTTTTGAGTGTATCAGGATTTTGGTAATAAAATATTACATCTACATATTCCAAGGTATATTTGTTTATGTTTTTAAAGGCGATGTAGATTAAATTACTTCCATAATTTTTCTTGAGAAAATCATATGCTGCCTTTGTATCTGACTCTGTAATCTGAGAAGCCAAAGTGTAATCACTAATAAACGCGACTCTTGCCGGTGGGTCTACCACAACAGTAACCATGTAGACAGAGCTCTTGCTGCCATTTGTGACTGTAAATGGAACCGGACCATTAGAAAAATTGACTTCACTGCCCGATGCAGGACTTACGGTCGCTCCCGGAGAAACAGTTATCTCTACTGAAACGGCAGAAATATCTGTATAGGGCTTAAAAGAGGTAAAATTTACCTTCTTTGAACCATAATCTATTATACCTTCTCTTGCTGCAGGTGTGATCAGTTTGAAAGTAAGTATCTGCGTAGACGTGGATGTTTCAATGCCATCGTCTTTTTTACAGGAGGATTCAAAAACAAAAGCGAAAATCAAAAGCAAGCCAATAAAATTATACTTCATAATTCAGTGATTGTTTTTTCAATTAAATTGTTATTAAAAAATAACGTATTCAAAGTACAATATAGTGCAAAGGTAAGATAGTTATTTGCAGAAATTAACTAATTTTAGAACTTATCCGTTGGACCTGACAAAATTACCATGTCGGGAGAGAAGCCATTGATGGGTTCATTGAAGCAAACCCCTTGTTCTTAAGGCATTGAACCTTTCATAAGATATATAGCATTTCATGCACTAAAAGGGACTTCATTTTAAAATAATTCTTGCACAGGTTTTTCGGTTAATCATAAAAAAGCAGAAAAATTTAAATTTTTAATACTAAGTTAAAAAAAAGTATATATATTTGCGTGCTGTAACGCTTCTATCTTAATTTTTACAATAAATAGCACACAAAGGGACATTTTGATTTACAATTAGGCATTGTGCTTGGTTGTTGGCTTTTAATTTATTGTAAAAAAATATATGAGATTGAAAAGGTTGGACTGTTGCAGATCCGCAATAGTTGTATTAGTAACTATAACTGTTTATACAGACTCTTTTTCCCAGGTTAAAATTGGGGACAATCCTACTATTTTAAACACTAATTCTCTTTTGGAACTGGAAAGTACCAATAAAGGACTATTAATACCTCGGATGGCACTTACAGAGACCACCAATGCTTCTCCTTTGACCAATCACATTTCAGGGATGATCATCTACAATATTGCCTCACAAAATGATGTAATTCCAGGATTCTACTACAATGATGGAAGTAAATGGGTGAAACTTTTAGGAAATGGTCAGATAAATACACCAACTATCTTAGGTACTAGTCCAACCAATACCCTTGCAATAACCGGCTTAGAGATAGGGAATTTAACAACAGATGAAGTAGTCACTATCAATCCAATTACAGGGGTTCTCAAAAAAGTCCCAATTTCTTCCTATAATAGAGAGGAGCAGTTAGTAGCAATTGCGATTGAAGGGCAAACACAATTTCAAACTCCCCTTCCGATTACAGATATTGACAAAATAAGTGTTTTCAGAAATGGTGCTCGCATTGGTGCTACTCTGGTAAACGCCAGTACAATCAAGCTAGAAGAAGGTGTTAGCTGCATCAACGGCGATGAAATAAGAATTGTTCAAATGAATTAAATTATTAACATAAATATTATTAACAAATTTAAATTGGTATTAAAAAATGAGTAAGTATCTACTTCCAATCTTCGCAGTTTTTTTCTTGGGTTACAATGTGAGTGCTCAAATGGATTCTACAAAAGTTATTGATAATAAAGGAACGATTAAGTATGTCCTAAAGGCAAACAATCCCAATATCATAACAAAAAATGATAGCCTTGTGCTTTATGTCACGCCAAAGCAATTAAATACTAAGCTTGGCAATTATGTTGGATATTCTGACACAGCCACAATGCTTATCAATTATTTAAACAGGGCTGCCAATGGACTAACGAAAAATGGCAAAACGGTAAAATTAGGAGGTACCCTTACAGATGCGGCTACCACAATCGTTACTTCAGCTGCTAACCTACTCCAAATTCAAGGTTTGCAATCTGGCAACAATACTTTGGATAGTATCTTAGTTATTAATCCAACAACTGGTACTCTAAAAAGAATATCCGCATCAACTCTTTTCAATGCACTGACATTTTCCAATGGTCTTACCAAAACAGGCAATGCAGTAGAGTTAGGCGGTGCACTTACTAAACCTACCACCATCAGTACATCTGCTACAAATGTCTTGAAAATAGGTGGTCTTCAAAGTGGAAACAGAACAGATAGCCTGGTAGTTGTCGGCTCTGATGGTACACTAAAAAAGATTACCCAGGAAAGTTTACTTAAAAGTGGTGAACAAATATTTACTGCTACATCAGGTCAAACTACTTACACTGTATCAGGTACGTCAGCCCCTCTTCCTGCTTTCAGTAAGGTTTGGGTATATAGAAATGGCGCAAAGTTGCTTGGAAATGATGATTACACCATCTCTGGCAGTGTTGTTACGTTGGTGCCTGATTTTGATTGGAGCGTGGCTGCCGGTGATATCATTGAAGTTCAGTGGGTAAAATAAGCAAGCGCTAAATCCCTTATTCAATAATGCTAAGTAGGGTTTTACGATTGTCATGCAAATGGAATTCTAAAGGCCTACTTAGCTTTTGAATAAAGTCAAGAAAAGAGAAATTAATTATTAATACGGAGCAAAATATACAATGGGCCAATCGCTAAAAATAGTCAATATTGTTTTCCTATTAAGCTGGGCTACTGGTGTAGCTTTTGGACAAGTAAAAGTAATCAACCATAAAGGTACCTTCATCACATTGGACACAAGTAAGTGGAAACTTATTGGCAATAATATTTTTAATAAGAACAGTGGAAATGTAGGTGTAGGGACCAATAATCCCCAGACTAAGTTCCATACCAATGGAACAATCAGGTTTGAAACTTTAGGTACAAATACATCAAATACCAATGTTTTAACAACAAGCGGAACAGGTGATGTAACAACAAGAAATATTGCAAATCTTTTAGAAGGCAATGCTGTCAAATCACTCAATGGCTTGACACAATCTACACAAACTTTTGCGATAGGATCTGCTGGAACTGATTTCAACATAAATTCATCCAGTACTATACATACGTTTAATTTTCCTACTGCCTCCTCTGCCAATCGGGGTTTGCTGTCAACTGCAGATTGGACTACTTTCAACGCTAAGCTTAGTTCCGGACTAGCCAATGGAAATATTTTAATAGGAAATGCTACCAATGTAGCAACACCAGTCGCTGTAAGTGGAGATGCGACAATTGTATCATCAGGTGTGTTGACAATTGCAAATGATGCCATCACCAGGATAAAAATAGCCAATAACGCAGTCACCATTTCAAAACTCCCTCCCGGAGCCACCGCTACCACATTCCTTCGGGGCGATGGATTATGGGTAGTACCTTCAAATACATCTTACAGTGGCAGCGCATCAATATTTTTGAATGGAATTTCATTTGAGAGAGAAGCATTGATAGGAGATGTAACCGCAAGCCTTAATTCCAATACAACTATCATTTCGAATAATGCAGTCACTTCTGCCAAAATAGCAGACAACACAATCGCAACAGCAGATATTGCCAATAGTGCAATAACCTACCCAAAAATGCAAAATGTTGGCGCATCAAGTTTATTGGGAAATTCAACCTTAGCACCAGCGGCACCAGGTGAAATAATACTGGGAAGCGGACTTATTTTTACAGGTAACACATTGAATACAGTTCAAAATGGTACTATTACCAATGTTTCCGGCACACTTCCTATTTCTGTAGCAACAGGCACAACGACGCCTGTAGTCTCTATAGCCAATGCCAATGGAACTACAACAGGCGCACTGAGCAGTACTGACTGGAATACATTTAACAATAAAATTGGTAATGTAAATGGTACAACACCAATTACAGCTACAACTTTAGGCAACACTACAACTGTGTCCATCACCAGAAATAATATTGTTTCGGGAATTAGCTCAAATGTGGCAACGGCACCATTGACGTTGGATGCTTGGGCTACCAATGCAGTAGTGGGCGCAGCAAATACAGCACTAACTGTAAATAATACGGCTCCACTATGGAATGCCAATCAACTTCAGGGCAGAAATATTTTGGTTACTGCACCTACAAATGGACAAGTATTAAGATTCAACGGAACGGATTGGGCACCAACAACAGAAGCTGCTGCTTCAAATTGGCTTATTACTGGAAATGCAAACACCACAAACGCCAATTTTTTGGGTACTACCAATGACATTGAAATGTCTTTAAGAAGCAACAATACCACCATGTTGCAACTTGGAAGGAGGCAAACCCTGGGTTTATGGGACAATAGCAGCACGGGAATATTTCCATACAATCAACAAAATGCCTCAGTATCTTATGTAAGAGGAACTGGTGGAAATTCAGCGTTGCAATTTGAAGCTTCAGGTGCGTCGTTTTATAAGCCAATTTTCTTTACAGATTCTGATGGAAATTTTAAAATGAGAGGTAGTTCTGCAGGTACAGACTTTTTTGAATTAGGAAGTGCAGGCGTTTCCAATACAGGAAGAATGGATTTTATTATTGGTGATGATGGAAACGAGCCTATGTCATTTAAAAAATACAATTACAGGAGCGGAGGCTCATACAAAGAAATATTGAGATTGCAAGGTTCTGCAGACGATGTAGAAGCAAACAGCCTGCCAAGGGTTGGGATAAATGTCAACGAAACAACACCCACTTCAACTTTTCAAAACAATGGTTCATTCTCTTTACCTATAAACAATGCTACTGCCGGTGTATTCAATGTTACAGAATTGATGTACACCATCATTATTCCGAATGGTGTCGCTGCAACGATTGCCTTGCCAGTCGCAACCGGAATAACCGGAAGAATATATATAGTGAAAAATGTATCCGGTGCAAACAGGACAATATCTAGTTATAGAGATATGACCAACACAGCAAGCACCACAATAGCAAACAATTCTGCCTTAACCTTACAATCTGATGGTACAAACTGGATTATGGTACAATAAATACATAAATCAAATATGCCTGCGATGCAAAGCCACCCCTAAATTTAATATAGAATTTAAACCCCTGAAAAAAATATAAGAACCAATTGTATTTTTAAAGCTGGAAACAAATTTCGAGCATTCGCTGTAGAATAAATAACATTTATTTGTCAGCTATTCTTTCATTCGATTTGATTTGGGCCAAGTGAAAATATCCATAAGGCATACCCATGGATAATTCCGTACAAATATCATGCAAAATGAAATTGCAAATGACAGTAAATTTCTATACTTTTGTTGATAAGTAATCATAAAAAATATGTCAGATCAACCGAAATTAGAGTTTGATGGAGAAGCTAAGAAAAAAAAGGAGAAAAAAGCGGAGAATAAGACCAATCAGACCATGTTGCGTGCAATGATGGGCAATATGGTAAATCTTAGCAATCTGGCAGACCAAAAAGCAGCCTTGATGATTTCGGTAAATTCAATCCTGGTATCGGTTATAATTACATTTGTTTTTGGCAACAATGGATTTAATAAAACCCTGTTTTACCCTATCTTGTTTCTGTTGACAGTGTGTGTTATGACCATTGTTTTTTCGATTATGGCAACAAAACCCAAATTAAGAAGCAATAAAAAAACAGGCCAGGTGGTTGATCTTTTTTTCTTTCAATCTTTCGCTGAATTATCCCCTGAATCCTATGAGGAAAGTATGAAAGAATTGATGTCAAATGAAAAATTACTCCAGGAAAAACTTATTCATAATATACATGCACAAGGCACTGTCCTAAGTAGGAAGTACAATCAACTCAAAATTGCTTATGCTATTTTCCTCATCGGATTTCCTGTATCCGTATTGCTTGTAGTATTGAGAATGATGGGATATTAGAATCAATGGCTTCGCCGCAATAAGTTCAATTGTCCTTCGGACGCAATGTCCTGCGGACCCAATTATTTCAATGGCTTCGCCATAACTGAGCGATGCGAAGCAATTTTGATCCATTAGGGTCAAAATAGTGAGGGCACCGAGCAAAACTTTGCGAGGCTTAGCGTATGCAACATATAAATCTCCATTGAACTTATTGAACTATATTGAACCCCGTAGGATTGAAAATCCAACGGGGTGAACTAATTGAACTACATTGAACTAATTGAATTATATTGAACTCATTGAACTAATTGCCTATTGAACTCATTGAACTCATTGAACTAATTGCCTATTGAACTCATTGAACTCATTGAACTAATTGAACTAATTGCCTA
>JAYUTD010000609.1:0-2621 GCA_043755305.1 Saprospiraceae bacterium | reverse complement strand
CATATTGATATCCCTGATGAGACAGACGATTCCACTTACTTTCATCAAATAGCAGAATCATAGCATTGGCTATTTCTTCTGGTCGTAAAGGATCAATAAGCACGCCCCCAGGCCCACATGCTTCTGGTAGTGAAGATATTTTGCTAGTTATAACAGGCCTTTTACGAAAGAGGCTTTCTATAATTGGAATGCCAAATCCTTCGTATAAAGAAGGAAGCACTAGACATAGAGAATCATCATAATACTTCAATAGCTTATTGTTGTCTATATTCCCTTTGAATAGAAAATATTGTTGAAGATTATTTATTTTTATTTCCTTCAAAACCTGGTTTTTATACTCACCGCCATCACCAATGACTACAAAAGGCAGCTTAAATTGATCTGGCAGCAGCGCATAAGCTTTTACAATTTGGAGCAACCCTTTTCTTTCATTTAATGTGCCTACATAGAGAAAATATTCTTTAGGGCTCTCAGTTGTCGGATTGTTCTGTTGAAATAGGTCTGCGCAAGATTGGTAAAGACAAGTAGTTTTGTGGGTTATTTGATAATATTTTTCAAGGTCAACCTTAGTTTGGTTGCTTATGGCAATGATGTGGTCAGCCCTTTGGCACGAAGAGCGGTATTTTATTTTATAAAATAATCGGTCAATAGGTGAAAATAACGATGCTTTTATTTCATAAATCAAGTCGTGAATGGTCACAACCGTTTTCGTTCTGGGATTAATGAAATATGGTATTTCATGGCTCAATCCATGATAAATATCAAGATGCAAGGCGTTGACCTTTTTTGACACACCAATGGTGCGCCAGAACCAACTGATTGCCCATTTGGGCTTAGTGTGTATAATGAAGTTATTGTCAATAAAAAATTTTGCATAATCTTGATCAGAGATTTTAGGTGTAAAAAGATGGTATTCATTTTCAGGATAACATTCATATAATTGTTTAACCAGGTTTCTTGCGTAATTACCTAGTCCGGTATTGTTGTGAAACAATCTCTTTGCATCAAAACCAATTTTCAATTTTTGTTTAATAGCGACGATTTATTTTAATTATTAATATTAGTAAAAAACTTTACAGCCCTCGGTGCAATTGGTACAGATATCAATTTCATTTCTACCTTTAAGTAATTTTTGTCTAAATTTTTTGTATGCTTCTCCTTGCCAAATGGATTGAAAACTTATTTTTTTCAAATCTCCCAATCTGTGACTGGCGTCTTTATCAAAACAACATGGCACTACAAGTCCATCCCAAGTGATGACGCAAGCATGCCACAATTTCCAACAATGATTGACGATGACATGCTTTACACTGAAGGTGCCATCTTTTTGTTTTTTATATCTTGCATATTTCTCATTTTCAGGAATGAGATCATTACCATTTTTGTAATCATACACCTGTGCGGATTTGAGTTTGACTTCGTCAATTCCAATTTCTTTGGCAAGCGCATAGATTTCATCTATTTGGTGTTCATTGGGTTTTACTACCAGAAATTGAAAAATAAGATGAGGCGTTTTAACATTCAACTGTTTTTTCCATTTCACTACATTTTTGGCGCCTTGAAGAACGGTGGCAAGATCGCCTTCTATTCTATAGTTTTGATAGGTTTCCTGTGTTGTCCCATCTACAGATATGATCATTCGGTCTAAACCCGATTCTATTGTTTTTTTTGCATTTTCATCATTTAGAAAATGGCCATTTGTCGAAGTGATGGTATAGATGCCCTTGTCGTGAGCATACTTTACCATATTTAGAAATTTAGGATTGATGTAAGGCTCCCCCTGGAAGTAAAATATCAGGTAAAAAAGCTTGTTGTATAGTTCATCAATTGTTTTTTTGAAAAAATCCTCTTTGAGGTTGCCGGTAGGCCGGGTAAATGCCCTTAGGCCACTTGGACATTCGGGACATCTGAGATTGCAGGCAGTCGTAGGCTCTATCGATATGGTAAATGGCTGGCCCCATTGTATAGCTCTATGTGTCCATTGTGTAAGGTAATAGGAAACAAAGACTTTCATAAAATTGACCAATTTGCCAAATTTTATTTTTTTTATAAAAGACCAAATATCCCAAACGTATATATTCAAAACTTAATTTTATGCAAAAATAACTTAAGCCGTATAAAAGCCAATTTTATTTGGTATTATTTGTATAAGATTATCACAAATTGTATAATTAATCCTAATATTTTATTAAAAAGACATTTAATAGCCAGCTTTTTACTAATTTTATCAATCAATATGGAAAGGAATACGTTATAGTAGTATGAAGGTTGGTTCAAATTGTTTTTTGTTAGTTCTATTTATTGTCAAATCCACTTATGTTTTTGGTCAATTGAGCAATGACGATTGCAGTTTTGCAAAATTTATTACTAAAGTAGATGATTATTGCTCAAAAGACAATGAATTTACAAATAAAGGAGCTACTTCAGATCCGGTATTCCCAAACTCATGTATTTCTCTTAAATTTGGAAATGGCGTATGGTTTTCTTTCATACCAAAATTGCCGGCAGTTTCTATAAGGGTTTTTTCTGATGGTAAAACAGGAAGTATAAAAGGGCCAAAAATAGTGTTGTTTGAGGAGTGCAATTCTTTGGTAGAGTGTTCTCCTGGGAAGTCCAATGAA
>JAYUTD010000608.1:0-2623 GCA_043755305.1 Saprospiraceae bacterium | reverse complement strand
AAAACAGTAAATACACCGTTATGCCGGGAGGTCATTCAAAAAAAAGTGGCGGTATAGGATTGGTAAATGTGAAAAGGCGGCTTGATTTACTTTATCCTGACAATTATTTACTGGAAGTATCAGATTCGCCGACTACTTACAAAATAGAATTGAAACTTAACTTTATAAAATTAAATTAAATTAAATAAATAATGATTAAAACAATTATTGTTGATGACGAACCACTTGCTATTGAAGTATTAGAAGCATTCGTAGGTAATATGCCCAATTTGCAATTGATCGCAAAATGTGAAAATGCCTTTGAAGCAAATGAAATATTGCAGAATAACAAAATCGATTTGATGTTTTTAGACATACAGATGCCACAACTCAATGGGGTGGAGTTTCTAAAATCGTTAGCACACCCTCCGCATGTTATTTTTACTACAGCTTATCCTGAATTTGCAGTGGAGGGATTTGAACTCAATGCGGTTGACTATTTGTTAAAACCAATTTCAATGGATAGGTTTTTAAAAGCAGTCAATAAAGTTTCTGAAAAAATGGGTTCAAAATTGACTGAAAATGATGAAGTCAACGAGCATTTTTTCTTTGTAAAAGCGGATAAAAAATTAGTGAAAATAAATTTTGATGACATCGTTTATGTAGAAGGACTAAAGGATTACGTAATTATTAAAACTGAATCTACCAGAGTGATTACCCTTCAAACCATGAAGTCGCTTGAAGAGAAATTGCCATCCCTCAATTTCAGAAGAATCCACAGATCGTTTATTGTCAATATGGATAAGATACAAGCTTTGGATGGCAATGCAGTAGAAGTCATTGAGAAAGGCCAAGTGAAACATTTGCCTATTGGAAAAAATTACAGAGATGAATTATTAGAAAAGATCAATGATCGAAAGATATAAATAATAAGTAGGGTAATGTAATTCTAATGGTTCGGTAACCAACAAGGGAAAAATATTACTTTATTAAAACAAAATTTCCCATTTTTTTGTATGGACTACCTTTGCAAGTGTAGTTGATACGATAGACATAAAGTCCCGGTTCGGCTCTTTTTGAAAGATAAAAGCCATCCCATCCTTCATTCTTATCAGTTGTTTTGAAAAGTATTTCACCCCATCTGTCAATGATCTCAAATGTCTCCATTTGCTCAATGATAAAAGGATTGCTCAATTTGAAAATGTCATTGACTCTATCTTCATTAGGAGTAAATGCATTGGGCAAGAGCAGATTGTTACAATTTTGTTTTTCCGGGTCCAATACATAAATAGTAATTTCATCTTTGACAGTGCAATTGTCTCCGGCAGCTGTTACTTTGTAAGTTGTAGTTACTAGGGGAGATGCTGTTACATTCTCAATATTGTCTTTATTCAATGAATTAGAAGGTGTCCATAGAAATGAAGTCGCACAACTATTGCCAAATTCAATATCAACGCTGCTCCCGGCAAAAATGGTAGTATCCCTCGTTAAGATCCTTTCCGGAAATTCATAGGACTGGGATAGTTCTCTTTCTGCCAATGCCCTATTGTAAATTTTCAACTCATCTATTTTACCCTCCAGTCTTTCGTCAGTTGACGTCAGACAAGGGCTATTGGATAAGGCGATTTTTGCTTTTTTGGGTATAGGTATATTCTGCGATGCTATGGCCGTTTCCTTTTTTTCATTGTTTAAATACAAAGTATAATTCAATTTGGATTTAACCAAGGTAATTCTATTCCAGCACAGGTCGTCCGGCAAAGTAGCTTTGATGGGAAAATAGATACCGTTGTTAATAAACAATTCTACCAGAATATCTTTAGTGTTTTGTACATATTTGATGGTAATTAGTGAATCTATACCACAATCATTGCCTATGGATAAAATGTCCACCTGGTCGTCTCCTTTGTTCTTGAGATTGAGGTAAAAGTCAATGGTAAAATCTTCTTTTATAAAGTTGATAATGGTATCAGGAAGCAGCAGACCATCGTCTATTCCATCAAAACTCAAGGCCTCATTGAGCACGCCGCATTCACAGCTTGGGTTTCCATTGGCTTCAGCATTTCCCAAAGGATGGGTAAAAGCACAATCTTTGAAGTCCAATGTATAAATCTGACCAGATGCCGTAAATGCAAACAGTAAGAATGGTAATACGTACAACTGCTTTAATACAATCATGGGTTATATTTATGAAAATAAGTTGTCAAATCCCGGGGGCAACATTTGTTTCATAAATGCTGCACTTTCTCTTTGTTCTATCTGCGCAATAGCACCCATAGTGCGATTGATCAATACGATAAGCTGATCTTCTAATTGCTCTTTTGTATCTAACTTCATCAATGCATCAGGTATACTTATCGACACCACCTCTTTCGAAGCATTTGCCTTTAGCTCAATACCATCAATGGATTCGTTTACTTCGATACTTTTCAGCTTCTGTGCCAGCTCTTCCTGTATTTTAGCAGAGTTTCCTAATAGATCTTCTAACATGTTGGCTGCTTTTATTTAGAGGAAAAATTTTTCATCGCTTCTTTTGCAATAACGGAAGCAATCTGCTTTTGTTGTGCCTCGCTATGGTCTGTATTAAAAGCCAATAGAAAAAGATACTTATTGCCAATTTTCCAGTGGTATTTTCCGGCTTCATAAC
>JAYUTD010000607.1:0-6584 GCA_043755305.1 Saprospiraceae bacterium | reverse complement strand
AATAATTTGTGGTGTTAAGCAATTTTATTGAGGAAGAGAGAAATAGTGGAGCGGACTGAGGAAATCTCTAACAGAGTACGAAGAGAACACTTAGGGGCAATTAGGTCTCCCAGAGCACGCAGAGAACACAGAAGGAATATCATAGGAAGAACGATGAGCCACATTACCTTATAATAGCTAGATAGAATTAGCAATACATTGTAAATGACATTATTTTGTGTAAGATTTTGCATCGTTCCATAAGACGTCCATTTCTTCCAGACTCATATCAATAAGTGGTTTAGGTGCATGGTCTTCAATGTAATGAAACCTGTTTTTGAATTTGGTATTGATTGATTCAAGTGCTGATTCCGGGTCAATGTTTAAAAATCTCGCATAATTGATAAGAGAAAAAATTACGTCTCCGAATTCTTCCTTTATGTGATCTTTATTCTCCGCTTTTTCAGCTTCTTTTAATTCTTGCAATTCTTCTTCGACCTTTGCCCAAACCAATTCCTTTGTAGGCCAGTCAAAGCCAACCTGAGCAGCTTTTTCCTGCATTCTGTAGGCCTTTATCATTGCAGGAAGAGATTTAGGTACTCCGCCCAGTACCGATTTTTTGCCCTCTTTTAATTTGAGTTGTTCCCAATTTTTTTTGACTTCCTCTTCATCCTGTACTTTGACATCACCATAAATATGCGGATGTCTGTGTACTAATTTTTTTATCAATTTGTCAATAATGGATACGCAATCAAATTTACTTTCTTCTTCTCCAATTTTTGCATAAAAAACGATGTGAAGTAGAATGTCTCCCAATTCTTCTTCAATATCTTCCGACTTTCCTTCAGAGATCGCCTCTGCAAGTTCAAATACTTCTTCGATGGTAAGGTTTCTTAAAGACTCAATGGTTTGCTTTCTGTCCCATGGGCATTTTTCTCTCAACTCATTCATCACTATAAGCAATCTGCCAAAAGCTTCTTTTTTATCCTCCATTATAATTATTTTATCCAGCGTCAAATGTATAAAATATTTTTTAATATAATGCGCTAACTTAATGGATATACAAAGTCTGATCTAATAGACATTGGAATTGTATGCTTGTCCATGCACACATATTGAACCAATCTATTCTTTGATTACAGATTGTTTCCACCCATGCTTTAAAAATCGATGCCCCAATTAAGCCCTCTAAATGCGGGATGAACCTGGCTGTTATAAATAGATCCAAAAGTATAACTAAATCCAACACCCATAAAATACTCATAAGATGAAGCTATCAACCTTCTTTGTGTCAGTAAATCATCTCTGGTTGCATTTTGTTTTGGAAGTGAAATTTGGTCATGAATCAATTGATAATAACCGCCAACTGAAAATTTCAAACCTTTGAAAATATTCCATTTTACGGATCCACCTAAATTGAAATTGTTTTTGCTAAAATCATGAAGGTAATGCGTAAAAGTAGCTCCAATGCTAATATTTCCCCAGGGCTTTGTAAAGTCTGCGATGGCATCAATATCCTGTCTGATCAAGCTTTCCTTTTTTTTGAAGAATATTGTGGTATCCCGATAATCAAAATTGACAGAACCTATGGAGTAGGAAAGAATCAATCTTGATGAGTTGTACTCTTTATACGGCAAAATGCTGTATTCTATTTGTGGAAATAGGGCTATTCGTGCGTCAATGTTGTCAAACACACTTCTGGAATAAGCTGACCTTAAACCAAAGCCCCAATGCTGGTTGTATTTTACGGTGTACTGTGAAAAAATATTTTGCCTGTCATTTACTACTTTTATCACTTCTGTAATTTCAGTCTCTGAGTTAAAATAAGTAAATTTCCTTCTGTTGATATTGTTGTTAAAATTAAAAAAAAACTTATTGCTTTGCGTTTCTCTCGAAACGGAAAGAGAATTGTTTATTGAGGCGTCTGCACTGTTTCTGTTACCATTGAAAAACCCGCTTGAGCCTATAGAAATTTGAAAGTAATTCCATGGGTCTTTTGTTTTACTTTGGCCATTTTGCAATGAGTCGGTCTTGAAACCTACATCGATTAAGTCAATATTATTTCCATGTTTTACCAAATAAGGCAAAATTCCTATTTGAATGTATTTCAGCATTTTCTTTCTTTTATTGTCATCGGTAGCCGTGATTTCATTGAAGTAACTAAGCGTATCTTCCTTGCCGATATATACCTTCTGTCCCATAAATCTTATGGTATTGGTTTCTCCCCCATTTCCATTGAATTGTGTATTTGAAATAATCTGCACATCGCACAGAAATCGATCTCTTACAAAGTCTACAATTGCCAGTTCATTTCTCAAAAAATCCTGGTCACACAACCATGATTCATTGCATGTCAAAAATATTTTTAACTTATCTGCTTGTGCCAAAAGGTCCAAGGCGGTTGTAAATAAGATTAGTATAATACAAAGATATTTTTTGTACATAAATATGCTACTTATTAATTTTTATAAAATGATAATTATATGTAAACTAAACAAGCAAATGAAGGATATTAACATGACTCTGAAAAGGTAAAGTTGTACAGCTAATCAGGGGTGATATTTCTGGTTTTTAAGAATGAAGATGAAACATTATATCCGGTCATCAATTTCCTTTTAGAAGCATATTTTTGTCTGTCTTCTGAAGAAACTTCAATCCCATCCACCCGCATTGATTTTTGGTCCCATGTATATGAAAACTGGTTAAATTTTTTGATGTATCCATCCTCGTATAGTTGTGTGTCAAGCCACTTATCAAAAGCTTCTTCTTTGCTGCCAATGTAGTTATTTGGGTTATTCGATTTACCTGGAGAGTTGCTAATGTAATGCTGTGAAGATGCATCACCTCCTGAGTAACTATAACTAGTGTATTCAACTTGATCTAGAGAAGGCAGAGGTGCTTCAGTGCTTACTGGAGAAGGTGCGGTTTTTGCACCGGGTTTAGATATTCCCGATTGGGTTGAAAGCTTGCTTAGCGGTGAACATGATGCAGGTGGATCTGGCATACGGTATTCCATTTGACTAATTTCTCCCTTTTTATTTAATACAACTTCAAAACTCATTCCCACATCTCCGTACATATCGAGTTTGGTGATTTTTTCAAACAATTTACTGTATTTTTCATGTACCGAAGCCTCCATAATTTTACCATTGACTACCATATTTTTGGCATTGAAATGCACACCATTCCTGTGGTTTTTCATCAATAAATTATCGCTTCTCAACTTGCTTACAAAAGCGTCGTATACTTCTGAACCATATGCCGGACGGTAGGCATCGCTATGTTGGACATCCTCTGAGCCAAAGTTGGATGATGACCAACTTACGGAAGTTTCATTATCTTTTGCCGGATCCAAGATTTTGAAGATAAGTTTTTCAAATTTCGAAATATCTGTACCGGCAATTTGTAAGCCATTGAGGTTAAAGGAGACCACATGCCTGTCCTTTATTTTTATTTTTACATCATGTAATGCATCATTGTAATCAAAGTCACCATCAGCTACCTGAAATGGAACAAATAACGAATCAATGATTGTATAATTATTGAATTTGAGGTAATGTGCATCTCCTTTTTCAAAAGCTTCTTTATTTTCAATACAGTTTGCAGCATTTTTATTAAATCCAGGTTTTGCTGCGATCGCAAAAGTTACAATCATAGACAAAACAAATAGTGAAGCTATCCCCTTCTCATTGATATTCAAGACACGCGATGGTTTAGAAATCAGCCTGTTGATCCTAATGGCGAGTTGGCTTTTCCTTTCTTTCGATGCAAAAGCCATGGCCAATTGCGGTGAGTAATAGGCCATTTCCTGGACTGCTACCAGTGACTTTGCATATTTAAAAGGATTGCCTAGCGTAGCAATAGCCAAATCATCGCAGCAATGCTCTCTTTCCGCCTTAATCTGGCTGCTTAGCCACCACATTGCAGGATGAAAGTAAAAGATAGATTCAGTAATATTGATCAAAATATTTACCAAATAATCGTTTCTTTTGATATGGGCCAGTTCGTGTGCAATGATAGACTCTACCTCATCGGTGCTCAATCTGTTGATGGCGCCAATTGGAAATAAAATTATCGGCTTGAGATGACCGATGACTACAGGTGCTCGCACCAATGCGCTTTCGAGGATGGCAATATTTCTTTTTACATTGAGCTTATCAGCTATGGCAGATAAAGTTGCCTCCCAATATTGTTCGACAGGAAAATTTAATTTATTGCGCAAATAATAGACATAGCTTATATTGCCTATTAGTCTGAGCAATGCCATCACAAGTCCTACCAACCATAGAATGACAATAGTGTATATATTGGACTCAACAAATTGATTGAAATTATCTATTGACAAAAATGAAGCATCAGCGGCATTGTGGATTGTATACGCTGGCTGGATCTTTGCTACTGTCGATAGTGTGCCGGTTAAATGTGTGGATTGATTTGCAACAACAGTGTAAGAATGGTTGTAATAAAAAATAAAGGTAACAAGGCTACTTACCAGAATAAGTCCAACCATTGACAGTAAAAAGTTGTACCTGAAGGTCGCTTTTTTAGCGTGAAGCGTTGTCTGCAAAACCCCGCCAATAAGTGTAAATAGAAGTATTTGCCATATAGAGTGAACTACTGTCCATGATATGGTATAATAAAGCGGATTGATTGATGTAAATAATGCCATAATATTAATTGTTTAAAATGGTAATAAACATAATAGAAGATTAAACGGTGTATTATTTATTTTCAAGTGTTTGAATGATTTCTTTGATTTTTTTAATTTCCTCCTGCGTAGCTTCGCCATCTCCGAGCATTCTCATGACCAATGAAGAAGTAGATCCCCTAAATGCAGAATGTACAAATTCTGTCAACAATTCTTTTTGGGTAAGGTGTTCTGATATGGCTGCAGTGTAGTAATGTATTCTTTCGACTATTTCTCTTTGGAGCATATCTTTGTCCATCATAAGCTGCATTGTCTTTAATGTGGATGTGTAACCAACTTCTCGTTTTTGATTGATACAGTCATTGACAAACCTTACAGTGCATGGACCGTTTTCCCATAAAATTTGTAGAATTTCCAATTCTGAATCAGTGGGCAATTGTTGCTGGATCATATTGTAATATTTAGTTTAATTGGATTAATGTTGCTGAATTCATGCCGCGACATAAGTGTTACGATTGAATTCGTAGCAAATGTACGATTAAAAACGTAGTTATAAAATTTTTGTTACGTTTTTTTTCGTAGGGCACTGAAATAATATTATATATTATTGATTATTAATTACTTAATCACGAATAAAAAATTGTATAATTCTTTTTCGTTGACCAAATATTATTCCTGAGTGTCTTCGAAAATGTGCCCTGGCTTTACTGCACCCCTTTTACCAAGTTCGATCGCCCGCAGGTTTTCAATCTTTCCATTGTGAATAGAGAATTTCAAAAAGGTCCTCATTATATGAAAGCCATGGTGCCCGTATGCTCCGGGATTCATATGCAATAAGCCATGGTTTTTGTCCGGCATAACTTTGCAAATATGGGAGTGGCCACAGACGAATATATGGGGTTGTATTTCCTGTATTAATTTTTTTACTCTTGCAGTGTATTTGCCCGGGTATCCGCCTATGTGTGTCATAAATATTTTCATTCTTTCGCATTCGAAGATTTGATTTTCCGGATAGATCAATCGTGTCTCTGCGCCGTCGATATTTCCGTACACAGCAGTAAACTTGGCTAATTTTTCAAATTCTTTTATTGACGAAAGGCTGCCTATATCTCCTGCATGCCATATTTCGTCTACATCCCGCAAGTGTTGAAGGGTATCTTCGCCAGCATAGGAATGATTGTCAGAGACCAAAGCTACATGCGTCATAGTTGAAATGGTACTTGTGGCCGTAAAAATACGATTTTTTTGGTTAAAATAAATTAGGTTGCGCATTCATGCTTTATAGTGCTGCGTTTCATTTATTTTTGCATTTACACACTTACATGGATCTTTCAGAAAAACAGCCCATATCACTTAGCAAGGAATTTGAAGATGTACTCAATATACTTGAGTATACAACAAATCATTACTTTATCACCGGAAGAGCAGGAACAGGAAAATCAACATTGCTGCAACTTTTCAGAAGTACTTCAAAAAAAAGGATAGCCGTACTGGCACCAACCGGAATCGCGGCATTAAATGTCAAAGGGCAGACTTTGCATTCATTTTTTGGCTTTCCACCACGAATGTTGGACAAGGCCGATATTTTCAAAAAGAAGGACTATAAATTTTATAAAAAGGTAGATACAATAATCATTGATGAAGTATCGATGGTAAGGGCAGACATGCTGGACAATATTGACTATTTTTTGAGGTTGAATCGAGAAAATGATGTTCCCTTTGGCGGAGTTCAAATGTTGTTTTTTGGTGACTTGTTTCAATTGCCACCTGTCATAGCTACACCATTTGAGAAAAATTATTTTAGGGAGCATTATTCCAGTGCCTATTTTTTTTCTGCCCGCATAATTTCTACTATTGATTTGCAGATGGTAGAACTCAATCAGGTGTACCGACAAGATGAGAAACATTTCATACGGCTACTGGATAATATAAGGCAAAATGCCGTGGATTACGATGA
>JAYUTD010000606.1:0-6585 GCA_043755305.1 Saprospiraceae bacterium | reverse complement strand
TAAGTTCTTTGGTTGCCACATCTTTATTCAAAACCCAGAAATAATTAAATCCACTTTTGATCGCTTCGCTAAGATAAGAAAAAGCCTGATCTTTATTGCTTTTAAGTGCATATAATCTGCAAAGGGTGTAGTAGATGTTTTTATTATTTTCATTTCCGGGCTTAATCATGTTTTTATATGCCAGTATGGCGTTGTCATATTCTTCGGCATATAAGCATTTGATGGCTCTTGTTTCGGTTATAAAATCCAGTGGATAAGGATAAGTCATTTCAGCTCTTTTTAAGGCAACTTCCCCTTTTTCGTACTGGCCTGCATATATGCAGTACTTTGCAAAAAGCAGCAAGCCATTGAAATTGATGGAGTTTGTTTCATATAAATAACTTAATTCCTTTAATGCGTTACTGTTCTCAAACAGTTTTATATATTTAATGGTCAATTTCCTTTTTAAAGAGGCGTCATTTGGCAAGAGATTGGTGGCCATCCTATAATACATCGCACTTTCTTCACGGAGGCTTTTCAGGCTGTATAATTCTGCCAATTTATAATAGGTTTCTGCCTGCAGTGATCTATTTTTTGTAGGTAGCATGCTTAAAAAGAAATCTATTGCTCCGGAATTTGGTAAAGAAATAGGTTCGGACTGTTGTAAAATTTTGTTGGTGCCGGGTATTTTGTTCCCACCTGCAGGTTTTGGGCTAGCTGCTTTCAATTCTTCGCCAGCTTTTATTTTTTCTTCTTTTACTTCCAGGTCAAAGTCTGCGTCTTCTTCAATTTGACACATACCATACAATAGATTTGCAGCTTTATACTTGTATGTCTCTGCATTTTTTTTACCATCTATCCTTCTTTTATAGAATGCAAGAAGTTCATTGTTTGATATATTCTTTTCGATTGCGGAGTAAGCTTGTATCATTAATTCGGCATCTAAATAGCGGCCTTGTTTTTCATAAAGCTGCCACAGCAGAGCATATGGAGCGAAATCTTGTGCCTTTATATTTAATGCCCTCTTATAATAAGATGCTGCTTTGGCATAGTAAGACCATTCAGTATAAATATCGCCCAGAAAATAGTAGCACTCTACTTGATCATAATATAAATTTTCATATTTTACCTCAATGTTACAATCTTTGTATTTTTGGGTTTTTATTGTTTTTTTTACATGCACGTTGAATGAATCTTTTCCTGTGTAGTTTCTTTGCGCTATATCAAAATAAAGTTCTGCCTCAAGCCATTTATTTTGTTTGTACATCAGTTCGCCCAGATACCTGAAAGCGATAGGATTGCGGGGGTCAACTTTTATCGCTTTTAGATAATATTCTTTCGCGACAGGGTAGTTGGATCTTAAAAAATTTTCATATCCATAGACTAGAAATGCCATGACATCTTCAGATCCAAAATCCGAGGTTTTCATCTTGCAAGTAGCAATGGTGTCTCTATCGTGAAAGGATATATCGGATTCTGTGTCATAATAAAGAGGTAATGCAATATTATTGATAGATCCTGACTTTCTTGCTTCTGCTTGTGAAAAAAAGTCATCTGCAGCGCTGTATTTACCCATTGTTATATACAATTGAGCCAATTGCTCAAAGGGCAAATAGTTTTTGTCATCATATTTTATTGCTTTGCGAAACCCTTCTTCGGCCAGAAGGTAATTCTTTTGTGCCTCGGCATTGCGTCCCAAATTGGTGAATGAAGCCGGGTAATTTTCCTGCAGTGCAATGGCTTTTTGTGCCTCTTCTATGCCGGAATTATATTGTTGGAGAATGAAATATATATTGCTGAGATTTGACCTGGGTATAGACCAGCCCGGCACCATTTCAATGGCCTTTTCAAAATATGATTTGGCTTTTGTATAGTCTTTTTTATGAGCACTCAACGATCCCAATTCATTGACGATATAAGCAGCCTTACTTTCCAGAGCCAAGGCCTTATTTTGTTCGATAAAAGCGATATTAAATAAGCTATCTGCATTTTTGTATAATACTGCATTGAGCCTTGCGGCCACGCCTTTGAAGTAATGGTATTTTACTTCCAATATATGGTAAAGATGACTGTTTTTATTAATCAGCTTCATGGCTACTTCAATCATATCCTGATATTCATCATAGTCTCTATCTTGTGCGTTGTAATACTGTCTGCGTTGCATTTCTTCCTTGTCACCGGCAAGATAGGCATTGATGGTTTTTTGTACATCGCTATGGATAAGGGCAGCCAGTCGCTGGCCATAATCTCTTCGGCTTACTTCCTGATTATTGAGGCTGATACGCCATTCATTAAATGCCTCACTATCTCCCAAGGGGTTGCCAAATTGTTGAATGGCAGATTGTATGACTTCTTCATTTGATTTTTTATTCCAATCGGAGAAATTGATCTCATTTTTTATTTTAATATAGGGTGAAGTGTAAAGGGCATTGAAATATTGATCAGCTATCTGGAGTTTAAAATCCACTGATTTATCGCCATTGAGCGTGAGCGCTTCGCTTCCTGTCTTTCCTATGGCTTTTACCTTTGTAAGTTCATCATCATCGACAATGGCTACCTTACTTAAATTCTTACCTTTCACCACAGGAATTTGCTCTTTCTCTTTTAGGTTTGATACATCAGTACTTACTTTGAGCTCAATATAGGTGCGCAATTCCTGCAAGGTCACTATTCCATCTTCATCCCCGGCATCGGCGAGGCCTTTCATGCCGTTGATAAGGTAATAGGAAAATACACCTCTGCCACCGCCCCATATTTCATCTTCCTCGGACAACTGGTCCGCTTCACAAGAAGCTATTCGGATTTCATTTTTTTCAACTGTGGATAGTTGCTCCCCAACCAGTGCCGCTCCTCTATCGTCACTACCTGCTAATTTTCCTGAATGGCATGCATCGGTAATAAGAATGGTATTTACACTTTTTTGTATAGATAGCGTATTTGCCATGATATTGATATCTTCAATACGCACCGCATTGTTGAGGTAATTTTTGAAGGGCGTATCATAGGCAAGCAAGAAACCCAATTTGTAAACGCTGCTTTCCACATCACCATGCCCTGAGAAATAGAAAAAAACCAAATCGTCTTTTTTGGCTACCTCTTCAAGCCATTGTTTCGCAATATAAATATTGGATATGGTTGCATCTTCGTTGGTCAATAGCTTAATCCGCTCACTAGGCACCAATCCCCCTGCAGGCGAAGAAAGGTAAGCAGCAAAAAGCTCCGCATCTCTGTGGGCATACTTCAAGTCTTTTATGTTGTCATCTCTGTAATTTGATATGCCAATGATTAGCGCATATATCTTGCCTTTTGTAATTGATGCATTGTTTAAAGAGGACTGTGCATGTGCACTAACATGATTAGACAAAGCTAAAATAAGTACAAGAAATAACTTGTAAAGGATTGATTCTATCCTTCTCGTATTCAAATTATTGATTTTATGCATTGATTTTTTTTTGGTTTTATCTGAAAGGACTATTTTTAAATGTAAATTATTTTTTTGGCAAAACAAAATAGCTTTTTAAAATTACTTACCGCTCGTTGTTGAGTGGTGCCGGGGGTAGTTTGGATCTCAATGATTTCCCTTTTGGTGTGGCCATTATTTTTTCCATGGCTTCATCCTTGTCTAAAACCCAGCTATAAGAGAAGCCATTATCGATTGATTTGCCCAGGTAGAACAATGCTTCTTTTTGATTTTTTTTAAGTGCGTAAATTCTGCTAAGCGTATAATAATTATGCTTATTGGCTTGGCTATTTGACGGGGTTAAGCCTTTATACGCTGCAATCGCTTTCTCAGACTCATCGGCAAATAAATATTTTCTTGCTTTTAGCATAGGTATGAAATTATGATGAAATGGATAAAACTGTTCTGCCTTTTGCAAGGCTGTTTCTCCTTTTGTATAAAGGCCGGCTTCAATAGTGTATTTGGCATAAAGTATGAGGCCGTTGAAATTGATTTGGTTGTTGTCGTGTAAATAGGTCAATTCTTTCAATGCCGCACTGTTTTCAAATTCACTTATATATTGGATAATCAACTTTCTTTTTACGGAAGCATTGGCCGGTACATATCCGGTTGCCATTTGGAAATATTTTACGCTGTTTTTATAGTCTTTGTTCAAGCTGTACAATTCTGCCATTTTATAATAAATTTCGCCTAGCATTAAAGAATCTTTCACATTTTTAATAGTAGAAAAAAAACCAATTGCCCGCTGTTGTATATCAGAGATAGGTTCGGCTGCATTAATAGGTTTTCTTGTGCCTGGAATAGAAAGAACAAATTGAGGAGTTGAATTATCGCCTAAAAACACTCCATTTTCATTATCATCCTTGTCAATATTCCGCAAAAAATCAAATTTTTCGTTTACTACAAAATCAGTATCTACGGCTATATCACACAAACTATACAGAAGAAGCCCAGCTTTATAATTGTATTCATTTTCCTTCAACTTTCTCTGAATCATTCTTTGATAGAATGCAATGAATTCATTGTTTGCACCTGCTTTGTCTACTTTATGAAAAGCATGAAGCATACGCTCAGTGTTTTCATAGTGCCCTTGCATTTCATAAAGATTCCATAGTAGGTAATAAGGGGCCTTTGATGTCGGATTTAAAGCCAGTGTTTTTTTGTAACAATGTTCAGCCTTTAGAAAGTAACCACGCACAGTGTAAATATCACCCAGAAAATATTCATTCTCTATTAGATTATAATATGCATTTGCATATTTACCGATGTTTATCCTGTCTTTATTTTTTTGCCTTTCAAATAGCTTATCGCAATGATTATTGAAATCTTCTTCATTTATATAATTTGACTGGGCAAAATTGAAATACAATTCAGCTTCAACCCATCTTTCTTGCTTATACATGAGTTCTCCCAAGTACCTGTATACGATGGGATCAAGACTATCTATTTTTATGACATTTTTAAAGTAGGCTTCTGATGCAATATAATTTCCTTTTTTTAAATTTTGAAGCCCCAGGACAAAGTTGGATACCAGATCGTTCTCATCAAAAGATATAGGTTTTTCTGCTGCAGGAGCTCCATTGAAAACCTGATCGATGAAATCTGGAACTCCATCTTGATCTTGATCTCTTGCATCGCTGAATTTAATGCCATTTTTTCTTTTTGCCGCTTCGTTAAAATAATAATCTGCGGCTGCATATTCAGTCATCTTAATGTACAACAAGGCAAGCTGTTCATAGGGTCTAAAATGCTTGCTATCATATTTTATTGCCTTGCGAAACCCCTCTTCAGCCAGCAAATAGTTGTTTAGCGCTTCTGCATTGAGTGCCAGATTAGTATAGGATGAGGAATAATCCTCTTGAAGAGCGATGGCTTTTTGAGCAGCCTCTAAGCCTGCTTTATATTCTTTTAATTTGTATAAAATAATACTCAAATTTGATCTGGGTATAGACCACCCGGGTACCATTTCAATCGCTTTTATATAAAATGATTTAGCTGTGGTATAGTCTTTTTTCATGCCATGTAATACGCCTATTTCATTAAGCACATAAGCAGCTTTATCCTCCAAATTTAAGGCTTTGTTTTGTTCCATCAATGCTTCGTTAATTACTAAGTCCCCATTGCTGCTATCTAAAACCAACTTTAATCTGGCAGTAACCCCTTTGAAATAATGGTATTTAACTTCCAGAATGTGGTATAAGTAAGTGTTGGAATCAATAAGTTTCATGGCAACCTCTATCATTTCAGGATATTCGTCAAATTCCTTATTGTTGGCATTATAGTATTGCCTTCTTTCGATCTCTTCCTTGTCTCCGGTCAGATAAGCATTGATGGCTTTTTGTACTTCACTATGGATGAGTGCTGCCAACCTTTGCCCATAATCTCTTCTGCTTTTCCCTTCCATGCCAATGCTATTTTTCCAATTTCTTGCTTCGTCGCTGTTGTCAAGCGTATCTTGAAATTCCCTAATGGCAAGTTGAATAATACCCGACTTGGTTTCTTTATTCCATGCCACAAAATCAACCTTATTTTTCAGATCAACTTTTGACAAAGCATTAAAGAATTTATCAGCAGCCTGGAGAACAAAATCAACAGACTTCTCTCCTGAAATTGATGAAGCAATGCTTTTTACTTTCGCACTTACTTTTACTTTAGCAAGTTCATCATCATCAATTATTGCCAGCTTTTTGTTTAGATTGCCGCTAACAACAGGAATTTGGTCTTTTTGTTTTAATTTTGAAACATCAGACCTGACCTTTCGCTCTAAGTAAGATTTTAGTTCAAAAAGAGATACAATGCCGTCTTCTTCATCTTCATCTTCTGCTAGACCTTTTAACCCATTGATTAGGTAATAGGAAAATACACCTCTGCCTCCGCCCCATATTTCATCTTCCTGAGACAATTGCTCTGCACCACAGGAAGCAATTCTGGTTTCATTATTTTCGACTTTGGATAATTGCTCACCGACCAATGCAGTGCCTCTGTTGTCTCTGCCAGCTAACGTGCCTGCATGACAAGCATCGGTGATAATGATGGTATTTGCACTTTTTTTAATAGATAGGGTATTGGCCATATTGTTGATATCCTCTACCCTTATGGCATTGTTGAGGTAGTTTTTAAATGGAGTGTCATAGGCCAGTAAAAAC
>JAYUTD010000605.1:0-17391 GCA_043755305.1 Saprospiraceae bacterium | reverse complement strand
TTTTTGATGGTATCACATTTTGTGACACCACTTCATCTATCTCATCCTCAGTGAGTTCAAACATAAAATCACCTGGAAATCTATCCATATTTCTTTTTACAGCTTGCTTTAGTGATCTAGTTTCAACACTATATAACTCAGCAAGATGAAGATCTAAAATTACTCTTTCATCTCTTATAACAATTATACTTCTCAGCACTTTGTCATTTGGGATAAGATTACTTTTTTTATTCATTGTACAAATATAAAAAAGATAACATTGTTTTGAAAATTTTAGAATTAATTAGTTATAATAAACAAGCTTGCTGTTGCGCAAGATACGACTACAGACTAACAGCAAAACTATCCTAAGTCTTCTAACACTGCTTGTCGTCCCCAAGCATCTTGGGGACCGACCAGCTCGTTAAGGGGTAAGACTTAAGATAGCGGGTAAGTTTATATGTATCTCGGTAAACCGGTAAGTCATAATATAATGCCATTTTTCAAATTCAACCGCTGCACGGTAATATTAAAATAGTTAAATTGATTCACCCCGTGAGATAATTGTTTAATCTGTTTTTAACATATCGTTTACCCCAAGCAGTTTTTAAGTACTTTTCTCTTTTGGTAGCGTCCTGTTGATTCAAACATCCTTCAAAATATATTAACTTTATGGGTAAACGATTTTTGGTAGATCGAACTTTTCCTCCATGATGTAGAATCATTCTTGCTCTTAAATCATTGGTATAACCTACATAATTATTCCCATCTTGCTCACTCTTTAAAACATAAACATAATTGTCCATATCTCATAGGGTAAATAGTTAAAAAGCCCGAACTGCCCGAACATAGTACGTGGTGGTCTTAAAGAAGTAGTCCTGGGTACCATTGGCGAAACTCTGAACCCACGCATAGCTGGCAGCGGCCTCCGCAGAACTCCAATAGTTGGCCGAAAATGGTAAAACCGTAGCCCCTCCGATGGTGGACAATGTTTTGTTGACATTAAAACGATTGTGCCATAACAAACTCAACTCGTCTATCGCAGGCAAATACCAGTCGCTCTGACCACCAGCTACCAAATCTAAACATAATTTGGCAGCACTTCCAGTGTGCCCTGACTGAGCGACTATCGCATTGCTATTGCTCAATCCATCCCAACTGCTTTGGGCTGTAGCACCGATAAGCACAGTGGAAATATTACTCCAAGCTTGTGATGTACTTTGGTTTGTAGTGGCTACGACCAAGCCATGCTCTACACCCAAATTATCTTTCCATAGATGAAAGACAACGCCTCCACCAAACTGCTCACCTATGTAGTGGATACCCCCAGCTGCAGGGCTTACCCAGCTTGCCACACCGGTTGCATTGGATGTCAGCACCTTGCCTGCACCGGGGGTGCCACTCAATATTCTCACCTGGCCACCAACAAAGATGGAATCAGATATTTTTACCCCGCCTGCTACTTCCAGTTTGGCTCCGGGGTTGGGGACGCCGATGCCTACATTCTGTGCGGATGCCGGGACACTTATAAGCAGTAAAATGAGATAGATAAAATATTGTCTCATAATGATTTGATTTTAAAATTATTAAAATGTGTGCATTATATTGTGTAATGGTAAACAAAATTTTTTGATCTGCATAATTTGGGTATACTTTTAATGAACGCTAACTTGTTTAAATCTACAACAAATCTATACCAAAATTGCGGGTTTTGCAAATTTTCCCCGCAATCCTAAATTTTAAACATTCCATATAATTAAAGTGCTCCTTCAATGGTTCCATTTTAAGCATATATTGAATCTTTAGTCTCTACTGTAGAAAGTGTAAAAGATAAACAAAAAATATTTGAATAAAATTACAGACAATAGATCTGCTCGCAGAAGGCTAAGTTATAGCACCGTTATTTACAATTTTTTTTCTTGATTTTTTTTCCAAATATTTTTTCAAAATTTCCCTAAAGCAAATCAAAAGTGTGTGGATCGTATTTTAGTGAACCAAAGGGGTGTGAACTACCCCCTTGTGAACTACCCCCCTTGTGAACTAGCCCCCTGTGAACCACCCCCCCTGTGAACTAGCCACCTGGTTCACAGGGGGGTTAGTTCACAAGCACAAGGTTCACAAATGCTACTTTTTTGCTTCCTAAATTTCTCCGACTTGAGGCAAATATCCATAAAACCACAGTAATCCTATGTTCAATTGTTAAAAATAATAATTTTTTGTGGTAGTCAAAAGAGAAGAGTTTATATTGATATTAGGTCGAAGTCGGACGCTCAGTTCTACAGATGTAAGGTTTAAGACAGAATGATAAAAGACAATATTTTAAAGTATTAATTTATTTCATTCGTTTAACATTTTCAACAAATCCTCTTTCTCAATTTCCAAATGTTGTGCTACATCGCTTATAATTTTTGAAAGTAGTCCTATCTTTATTGGATCATGATTTGGAATTGTAATGTTATGTTCTTTATCAATCGCAATTCTTGACAACCTTACATGACTGCCTTTTTGTCTGGTTACAACATAGCCTAGCTTTGATAATTTTTTAATCAAACTAGCTCCAGATTCATCTCTGGAAAGTTTCATGCAGTCAAAACTTCGTCCTTAACAAAGTGCATCCTAACTATCCTTTTTGTGTTGTCATCAAAATGGCACGAAACTGCTTCCACAATGCTCTCTTTCAATGATTCCCAATCATCAGCTTCAGTAAATAAAGATAGGCCCAAGGCTGCCGCTTCAAAGCCGCCTTCAGGTGATTCAGTAATTACAAATATTATTTCTTGCATTATGAAATATTTATTCAACAAATATAATCCTTTTTAAATACTATTTATTATTGATTTTGGACAAAATTTAATATTAACCGTACTATCATAATACTTCATTATTCCTTCATATCGGATTGAAGCATCAATGTCTATGACTTGAGGCAAATATCTATTAAACCAATGTAATCCTATGTTCAATTGTTAAAAATAAATATTTTTTTGATAGTCAAAGTAATTCACAAGGCAAAGAGCAAATAGATATTAGGTCGAAGTCAGTCCCCAAGCTGCTTGGAAAAGAACAGCTCGATTAATGTATAAGACTTAAAACAGCAGATTTCAACAGCACACTTTCCAAAAACATTTGCAGCATTATTTAGGACCGGTCTTTGTAGTTTTAGGACACTTGCCCCATGAATAATACCGCACCCCTACTTTTTGTGCTTCGCATGCATTTTTGTAGTTTACATTGTTACAGCCGCACACCGGGCGATTGTCTTCATCGCATATTACATCCGGTTGAGCAAATGTTTTATCAAAGCAATCAAAGGTAGTTTCATCTTCTGACTTCTTCACCGGATTATTGGGATCTATAGGTTTTTCATTTGCTTGGACCACTTGCACCGGAGCAGGAGGCGCAGGCGTATTTTCACTGGATAGGTTCTTTGTTGCTTTACTTGTATGGCATGCTGTCATCATTAAAATAACAGAGAATGCAAAAAATAAGGATAGTTTCATTGAATAGATTAATTTTAATTTATAACGACAAAACCTGTCAATAAGTTACTCTTTATAAAACGCTGGATAACAATAAGGATAGGTTTGTAAATTTTTTATTGAATCTTCTTGCCAAATACTCATTGGTTAGGCATGCCCTGTAGGAATAACAGCCATTGCGTATACCTTCGTGAAGCATCATAAGGTTGTCTATTGAATTGCTGTCCCCTATTTTTATCAATAAAGGCGTCATAATATTGCTAATAGCTATAGAGGCCGTACGACTTACCTGGGAAGCAATATTGGGCACACAATAATGAATCACACCATGCCTTACAAAAGTAGGTTTATCTATACTTGTAACCCTTGAAGTTTCTATACACCCACCCTGATCAATACTTACATCGATGATAATCGATCCTTCTTTCATTTTACTCACCATTTCTTCGGTTACAATTATTGGTGCCCGGCCATCCCTTGAGTGAATTGCACCAATAACCACATCTGCTGAGGTAAGTTGATGGGCAAGATAGACTGGATTGATTGAAGAAGTGTGCAATTGTCTTCCCACATTGCTTTGCAATCTCATGATTTTGCTAATATCATTGTCAAAGATTCTTACTGATGCCCCAAGGCCCAGGGCTGTTTTAACCGCAAATTCACCAACAACACCTGCTCCAAGGATCACAACTTTAGCAGGAGGTACACCGCTCACCCCACCAAGCAGCACTGCTCTACCGCCATTCTGCTTTTTGAGTAATTCTCCGGCGGTAAGCATTACACTCATGCCTGCAATTTCGCTCATAATTCTCACTATAGGAAACGAACCATCCGCAGATTGAAGGTATTCCATCGCAAAAGCCGTTATTCTTTTGGAGAGCAACTTTTCTATGTAGGCTTCAGTAATCAAGGGCAAATGCAAAGGGGAGATAAGTACCTGATCCATTTGCATCAAATCCATTTCTTCAAGCGTAGGCGGCGCAATTTTTACTATAATATTGCTCTTGAATACTTGCTCTTTGTCGATACAGATTTTGGCTCCGGCTTCGCTGTAATCATGGTCTGTATAGTTGGATTTTTCACCTGCTCCTGCTTCAACCCACACTTCAAATCCTGCACCAATGAGGCTAAGAATAGAGCTGGGTACCAGTCCTACCCTATTTTCGACCATAGTGGTTTCTTTTGGGATACCTATAGTAAAAGTATTTCTCTTGCCTTTTACAGCCAGGGTTTCAGGCAAGGTTTCAAAATGTCCTCTTGTGAAGAAATCGGAATAAGTTAGTTTAGTTGATGAAGCCATATTAATGGTAAAAATATCAGAAATATAGCGATTTTCCAATAGAATGGCATAAAATAAGCAAGTATTTTAAAGTAAAAGGGAAACTAAATAGTGTTTTATACTCTTAAAGCTACAATTGCCTTACTACGCAAGCAAATCCGGGAAAAGAATTTTTATACTTCCCAATCTTTTTTCGAAAATTGAAACTAAATTCAAGCAGGATTCCTGCCGCAAAAACAATCTTTACTTTGGAGAATCCTATAAAGTAACTGATACAGTTGTCATCAATATTCCAGAAGGCTATAAAATCGAATCCTGCCCAAAAGACATACACCGTTCCAATGTGTTTGGGCAATACCACCTTGTTTACGAAAAGTTAGAAAATAAAATTAAATTTATAAGAACTAGGGTCAGAAATGGAGGTTCTTATGATAAATCACTGTACAATGAATTTGTTAAATTCAATGACATTATCTACAACAATGACAGATGAAAAATTGTATTGGTTACTAAATAAAAAATTAGCCATCAAAATCAATAGTTGACCTTTTATTCTATTCATTATACTATGGTATTAAAACAGCTAGTTATAAAGGAATGAATTGGAGTAGAAAATATTTGATTACTTGCTTTTTTGTTTAATGGCAGGCTCTACTAATTCTGCAGGCTTCATGCCCAGCACCTCTTCAGCAAATTTATTAATACCATTGCTCACCAACTGAGTCTTATCTGTCATTACATCAGAACATATGACGTGCCTGGTAATTTCAGTGTAGGCTACCTTTCTTTTCTTGTCTGTCGGCGTGCCAATCTGGTCAAAGAATTCCAGCATGCGAGGTACCGAGACTACATTGTCTTGTTCTTCTTCATTCTTGTAATAATAGCCCATAAATAAAGGTGCTTTCACGTTGGCAAAATACATTGGGTTCATATAGTCTTTGATAATTCTTTTTGTAACGACTATGCCATTGATGTGGTACACCTTGTCCCAGTATTTCTGGGCTTCTGGGCTGTACACTATTCTATTGTAATCTCCGCCCAGTACCATAGAAGTAATTTGTGGCCCCCATTGCTCTGTGACAAGAGTAGAGGTAGGGTCTTTGATATCAATATTGGGTGAAAACATCATATATGCGTAGATATCCGGATTGTCTTTTGCCAGTATAATAGACAAAGTACTTCCTGTGGAGCATGACATCAATATTACTTTATTGCCCAGTTTGCGACCGATTTCCAAAGCCTTTTGCGCTGACTCAAAGAGTTGGTCCGGTGTCAGGTTTTGGAATGCATTGGTATCTACCCTACCGTGCTCTGCGAGCCTTGCTAAATACAGATTGCAACCATAGCGCTTAGCAAAATTTTTATGCACAGGATTGCCCTCCATTTGCGAAGCAGAAAAGCCATGGAGGTATACAACACTAATGGGTGTTTTTTCTTTTTTATCGCTTGCCCATATGATTCTCGCCTCATTGTTTGGCCTTATGTCTTTTACTATTGCCTCATCTGCCGCAACTACAGAATCCAATTTTGACAAATTCTCTGTTAATATGGGTACATCAAAATCAATCGGTTTAAAAACGGGCTTGGGACCAAAAAAATACACCACTAAAGCCCCTACAGAAAGTATGCATAAGGTTATCGCTATTTTTTTTAGTTTCGCCATTTATCCTAAATTTTTATTTAGTGAAGGTAAGGATTTTTTACTAAAATATAGTATTCCCTATAAATATAAGGCGGGTAAAGATGCATTAATCCAGATTATTTGAAAAGATGTCTTCAGTCTCTGATACATGGGCAAAGGCTTCTTCCATCTTACTCCTATCAAATTGTCCTTCATTGTTGGCAAGCCATATTGTCGCTACCCCATTGCCAATAAAATTGGTAATAGCCCTCGCTTCAGACATAAACCGGTCTACACCCAGCAATAATGCCAGGCCCTCTATAGGTATGACCTTGACTGCAGAAAGTGTTGAAGCCAATACAATAAAACCACTGCCTGTAACTCCCGCAGCACCTTTGGAAGTAACCATCAGTATACCAATAATAGTAAGCATCTGAGACATATCCAGCTGCACATTGTAGGCTTGTGCCAAAAACAATACTGCCATCGAAAGATAGATGGTAGTGCCATCCAGGTTAAACGAGTATCCAGTAGGTACGACCAGACCAACCACTGATTTGGCGCAACCCATGCGCTCCAGTTTTTCCATAAGATTGGGCAATGCAGATTCAGAACTCGATGTCCCCAACACTATAAGCAATTCTTCTCTGATGTATCTTAAAAATGACAGCAAATGCACCTTATAGTATTTCAAAATAAGATACAACACCACAAAAATAAAAATTGCCATAGTGGTATATACTGTAACCATAAGTTTCATCATGGGCAGCAATGTTTTTATACCATGCTTTGCGATGGTAAAAGCCATACCACCAAATGCCCCTAATGGAGCCAAAAGCATCACTCTATGCAGTGCTTTGAAGAGGTATTTTGAGGCTTGGTTCATCCATGAAATAAACAATGCATTGTTTTTGTATTTGGAAAGCATAGCGCCCGTCAATAAAGCGGTAATCAAAACCTGAAGGGTCGAATTGTCTTTCAAAAAACTCCACCAACTAAAATCTGCAGCACTTTGTGTATATTTGCTGATGTCTCCTCCAATACCTGCTGTGACAATGCCATCGCCCGGTCTGATAATGTGTGCCACAATGACTCCGATGATGAGTGCAAGAGTAGTAACCACTTCAAAGTAAAGTAAGGCCTTTGCCCCCAGCTTTCCCACCTTTTTGAGGTCACCCATAGAGACAATGCCGAGTGTGATGGTGACAAAGATGATAGGGTTGATGAATACCTTGACAACGGATATAAATAGACTGCTAATGAACTCACTTAGCGTCTTTCCGATCTTGAGTTCTTGTCCAAGGAAATGCATCTTCCAATCTTCCTGCAGTACCTGTTTCAAAGCAAGTTCAGGAACAAGGTGTCCAAGCATAATACCTGCGGCAATGGCTAGAATAACCCAGAAAGTAAGATTGGAGAGGATACGTGACATGGATGTAAAGGTAGAGAAAAAAGCAAAGATTATCTAATAAGTAAAAAGCACTACAGTGATTTTGATAAATATTGCATATACAGTAAAAAAATGCACATCAATATAATATTATTGTATCTGCATTATATTGCACTAAACACTACTATATAATATGAAAGTCTAAATAATGTTGCAGAATGTGAGGTAAAAAAGTTGCGCTGCCCGACAATTATTTATTTCAAATATTTTTCAAGGTAATTTTTAATTCATTATTTTTCTGCAAACCATAAATATCTATATCTTTATTTCCAAGAATAAAATTGATGAAAAAAATAACATGGGTCGTCTTTGCCGCATTGTGTATTTTAATTGGATTGTACCCATTAAAATATTTCATAGGCGATAGAATGTCTGGCTTACTGCAATCCAAAACAGAAGCAATCCTCAATAGTCCGGTGTGGAATGTTGCTTTTTATGGCCATATTATATTTGGTGGCATTGCATTGCTGGTAGGCTGGGCACAATTTTCGAAATGGCTTCGTGTGATGTATACGAAGGCGCATCGAATCGTAGGTAAGATTTATTTAATATCGGTTTTGATAAGTGGGATTTGCGGGATTTATATAGGATATTATGCCACAGGTGGCCTCATAAGTATGGCAGGATTTATAGCACTCGGCATTATCTGGCTATTTACTTCATCCAAAGCATATATAGCGGTAAAAAACAAGGACTTCAATCGGCATGAGGCATTTATGATTTTTAGTTATGCAGCATGTTTTGCAGCAGTCACATTGAGGATATGGTTACCTATGCTGGTATCGTACTTCCATGCATTTATTCCTGCTTACAGAATTGTAGCCTGGCTGTCCTGGGTACCCAATCTGGTCGTGTCGTATTGGATTGTAGATAGGAAGGGCTTGATGAAAAAAGTGATTATACTTAAACAAGATTAAAACCCCGCATCAAATTAAATTACTTCAATATTGGCATTTTAATAGCTTTACAATTTTCTATTGGTTTTGCATTTATCCATTTTAGATTTCTATAGTCAGATAACCATACCATATATTGAAATCAAAGATCTCAAAAATGCCTTGATATCACTTGAAATATACCTCGTTTTACAGGAGCAACGAAATCTAGGAGAGTACAATCATCCTTTTTTGATGAATCCGATTTTTCAAGTATTGAAAGACAATAAAGACTATAAAAAAATACTGAAAAAGTACGCCAAATAAGAAAGGAAAATGACTTGTCTCATCTTACAAACTCATATTATAAATCACCGTCTTACCAGTATTGAGAAGCGGTACAAGTTTCTTGTACATTGAACTTTCGCAACCCAATGACATTTTTCAACTATAAAACAAAGAAGATTTTATTTCAGCATTTATAGATTGTAATAAAATATCCTTTACTACAGTATAAATTTGTTATTTTAAAATAACTATTTACCTGTAAATAAGTGCATATGACCTTTAACTAAACACTTCATCAAGAAGTACTATTTACAAATTACATTTGCGATAGGATTTAAATTTATAAAACCATGACAAGCGTAATTAGCAAATTTAATAAAAGTATAACCCATAATATTTTACTCTTTTTTTTGCTTTTGATTTTTTTTAATGTGATAATGATGGATTGTTTAAATATTTTATTTACACATCGCATAATTATTGATTATTTTCCCGTATGACATCAATTGAAAATGTAATAGGAAAAAGCGGCGTATCCTCGTTTTATCAAAGTACAGTGTTTAATTCCGAATATTGGAAAGCATAAAAATTATATTTCGATTTAGTACAGATTATATATTTTATTTTTAACCTCTAATTTATTACCATGTTTCAAAAATTTCTTTTTGTTTATCTAGTTTTTCATTTTTTTGTATTAAGAATAGAAGCCCAAAATGTAGGCGTCAATACTACAAGCCCTGATGCACCTTTTCATGTAAGCAGTTCGGGACAAGTACAAACGCAAGGTGGACTTATTCTTCTGGGTGACAGATCAGAAGGCCATTTAGAAATCGATTTTAACCGATTACAAGGATTGTTTAATAATCCATCTACCCCACTCGATCTATTGATACAGCCAGATGGTGGTAATGTCGGCATTGGAGTATCTATGCCATCAAGAAAACTTCATGTGGGCGGCACTGGAAATCAGTTTTTAGCAATTCATACTTCAAGTAGTGGTACCAGCCAATCCGGAATTGACCTGTTGAGAAGCAATGAATTTTCATCTACAGATTGGAGAATAATAAATGATGGCGGTACACTTAAATTTATGGATGAAATCAATAATTTTACCACAAGCGGCCAAGAAAATATGAGAATTGAAAACTCAGGTAATGTAGGCATAGGTGAGATCAATCCACAAGCCAAATTGCATTTAGCAAGTGATGGTTTCCTGAGTGGAACCAGTGGTGGAAATTTTCTAAAAATCGGCAGTAACTCGGGTACTTATTTGGCATTTGACAACAATGAAATAGGGGCACGAACCAGCACCAATCTTCCCTCAACACTCTTTATGCAATATTGGGGAGGAAACTTAAGTCTTTGCAATGAAACTACTGGCAGAGTCGGAGTTGGAACAACTACTCCTGATGCAAAATTGCACGTTACAGATGGTCAAGATATTACATTGGCTAGCGGCGGTGAGCTCGTTTTGGGCAATGTCAATACAAGTAATATCGGCATGGATGGCAATGAAATCCAAGCCCGAAACAATGGGGTCGCCTCTGCACTTTTTCTTCAGAACTCTGGTGGCGATGTTTTGATGGTACCCAATGCCAACGGTCAGGTAGGCATAGGTGTGACTTCTTCTGCCAATATGCCATCCAATTTGTATCTTCTTGCAGTCGACGGCAAAGCCATTTTTGAAGAAGTACGTGTAGAAGTAAGTGGTGCATGGCCAGATTATGTTTTCAAGGATGAATACAAATTATTACCCTTACAAGCCCTCGAAAATGAGATAAAAGTATTAGGCCATTTGCCTGGACTACCAAAAGCTGCAATAGTAGAAAAAGAAGGTTTTGATCTGGGCGATATGCAAAAAAGGATGTTAGAGAAAATAGAGGAATTGACATTATATATGATTCAGGCCAATAAAGAAATAACTTCACTTAAAGAAGATAATTTAAAACTGAAAGTAAAACTAGAAAGCATTAAATAACAATATTTAATTTTTTAACCAATTTAAATTTTCAGAAATGAAATCTATTAATTACATATTCCTCTTTGCTTGTTGCTTATTTCTAAATAGTATTACCGCTCAAATAAAAATTCAGCATCAAAAAGATTTTGGAGAACATATTGAAGAGGATAATCAAAGTCCTACAATATGTCTGAATGAAGTCGAAAGAATAAAAATAAAGCATCGGATTAATAAAACGATTGAGAATATGAAGCACGATGGCCTATTTGACCGTGTGTTTAATAAAGCAGTAAGATCGGCTCCACCGCTGCTTCAATGGCCGCTGCGTCAAGCCAATGGCTTTAATGACCCTGGTTATTATGCCATATCAAATTATGTCGACCTCGACCCTACGCTCAATAATGTACTTGACTACAATGGCCTTAATCAGACATATGATGGGCATAATGGTGTTGACATAAGAGTATGGCCCTATTGGTGGAAAAAAAAGGCTGATAGTCATGTAGAAGCAATCGCTGCTGCAGATGGCATTATCATTTTCAAGCAGGATGGCAATGTAGACAATAATTGTTCTTGCACTGGCAGTTGGAATGCTGTATATTTAGCCCATGCTGATGGTTCAGTGACCTGGTATGGACATCTAAAACAAAATACTACAACAGCCAAGGATTCTGGTGATGTGGTCGTAGTTGGCGAATACCTTGGTATAGTAGGAAGTAGTGGATGCTCCACAAATCCCCATTTACATCTGGAATGTTATGACAATTTAGGGAATAGAATTGAGCCTTTTGCTGGCACTTCAAATACCACTACAACATCAAGTTGGTGGGCAAATCAATTGCCTTATTATGACAGTGGTATAAATAAAATTTCCACCCATTCAACTGCTCCAACTGCACCTGCTTGTCCTGGCATTGAGGTCCCAAATGAGAAGAATTATTTCGATCCGGGAGATGCGGTTACGTTTTCCATTTCAATCAGACACTCAATTACCAGTGACTCTGCTAAGCTTGAAGTATTTGAACCTGACGGAACACAGTCCTCTATTTTGGACTTGACTTACATAAGGAGCAATGCCAATGGGTTTTTCCTTAGAAGTGTCCAACCTTTTTGGAATAGAACATTTGACAACAATGATCCACTTGGCAAGTGGAGATTTAAAGTAACTTATTACTCACAATCATATGGCACTACAATTACAAATCATGAATTTTGGCTTGCTCAACCATGCATCGCAAATCAAGTCATTGCAGGCACTCATGTAACGAATAGATATTACCAAACAAGCAATACTATATCATCCACTGCTGATGTCTCAATCGGCACTCACGTAGTGTATGATGCAGAAAATTACACTATATTGAGTCCAGGATTTGTTTCTCCTACTGGTTCTAAATTGGAAATTAAAACCAATGGCTGTAATTGAATATTTTTTGGAAATATAAGGTATTGAATTATAAAGATATATTTTAGAGATAAGAAAAAGGTTAGCCTTTTTTTGAAAAGTTGCTAAGCTAAAGTATTTCCAAATAATTTAATTTGTTTCATCTTTATTTTAAAAAGTGAGCTATTTCTAAAATTAATCTTAGCACTACCTTATCCTATACCCCACACTCACCATGGCCAATGTATTGCTTATAGAAAACTTTCCTAATGGCTGACCATTCGCATCAAAGGCACCATACTCTTCAATTGATCTTACACCATATTGATAGCCCATCTTAACATATATCTTTTTTATATCTGCCCGAATATTTCCAGACGCCCCAAAATCATAATTTTGTTGAAAGGCATCTGCTTTTCGCCAATCAATTACTGAGCTAATTTTTAATTTTTGGTCGCTTAGGGCCAGTTGAAAATAGGGTGCAATTTCTATGGATATTTTTGGAAAAAGTCTATACCCAATACCTGCCGCAATTGAAGCCTGATTGATTTGATAGTCGATGTTGTCCGCTTTAATCGCAATCCATTGCCCATTTCCATTCAAAGTTTGTACCACTCCGCCGGTAGCTATAGCAAATTTTCTATTGATGAAATCTACATTGCATGGCAAATACCATTTGTAATTCAGTGCATACGTAGCTGATACACCAATGCCATAAGAAAATCTAAATGAAGTAGCAGGGTATGAAATAAAGAAACCTGGCGTGCTCACACTTTCATTGGCCCATAGCATTTTGCCAGCAGTGCCTGTGACATGAAATCCATAGTTCAATTTGCTTTCCTGATTTTCTTGTGCATGCGCTACATTTACAACAATCACAAAATACAGAATGATACAAATTAGATGGGCTACCTTCATATAATTAAATCATTTATAATTATAATTCATACCCTTTACTCAATGACAATAAGTCCTCTACTTACAATTAACTGTTGCATCAATGTGTAAGTAAATAAACCTTTAATTTCTGTTGGCAACAGAATTTGTTTTTCTGCTGTTGTCTTTGTAAACAACAATTTGCCATCTATACCATACAACTTAAATGTCACTTCACCTTCAAAATCGGAAAGATGGATAGTGCCGGTATTTGGATTGGGATAGACTTTAATCGCATTTGGTATTTCTTTTTCATCAGTAGCAGTTGTGCCCTGGTTCTTGAAAAAGAAATCCTGATTGGCAGCTATAAAGCCATTGGGCAAAATACCTGGATTGCCTGTGCCTTTTTTTCCACCATCTGGGCTTCTAAATACAGCAGCTATCCAATACGGGAAGTCTCCATTTTTCAAACTGTAGTATGTCCTTGGCACAAGCTTTATTCTATATAAATCTGTACCTGATACTCTTGTCATCTTGCCTACTCCATCGTCTTTGCCCCAGTTGCCTACTACTTTATTCCATGCACTGCTTGCTGGATCGTTGGTGTCTTTGAGGCCGATGCCACTGTGTATATAGACACTAGGGCTACCCGCCAATTCTCGATTACCTTGCAATGCATTGAAGGTAATGGTGATCTCTGTATCAATGTCAAATTTTGAAGGCTCAATGGTAACGAATGGATCATTGGACGCTACATTGAAGTAGATGTCTTTGTCCCTAAATCCCTTGCCTACATTTTTATTCTCACTGTCTCTAAAGTACATGCCGAGTTTAAAGATGTCTTCATTCATGTTGATACCATAATATTGACTTGGCACAAATTTTATTTGCCATATATCTTCAGATATTTCAGTCATAAGCCCAAGTCCATCATCCGTTAATGTGCCTTTAGTATTAGACCAGTTGTTATTCGCTAAGCTCTTGACTACTCCACTGTGGTAATATACTTTGTTGGCTCCTATGAGCCCATTTGTGCCCGCCTTGGTCGCCTTCTTCGCATCAAAGGTCAATGTGATCTCATCGTCTTGAGTAAACGTATTTGGTATTATTGTCACAGGCTTTTGATACACTTCAACAACTCCTACTATTCCATCAGACATCCTTTGTGAAGTATATAAGTGCCACTCTCCAGCTTCTAAGTTGATAGGTGATGTTGTATTGACGACGTTGATCTCTTCCCCACTGAAGTAATCATACCACTTACCAGTAACCGTAAATGCCGGGCTAATGCTTGATTTTGTCAAACCAAGATTGCCCACTAAGACCACATCTATGGTGGAAGTATTGAACACCAACCGTCGCACATTTCCTGTCAATTGGTGATTGGTTGTAGCTGCAGCTAATACTTCAGGTGTGATTCTATTTCTCACATCAAGTACGCCCTGGTAAACTTTATAAATATTTTGTCTCAAGTCATTTTCATAATATTGAAGACTACCTGCTCCCCATGGCAATGGCTTGCGGCCAACTCTACCATTGAAATTAATATCAATGTCATAACCGAGTTCGTCAAATTGCCAGATCATTTTTGGACCAGGAAATAGGAATACAAAGGCCGCACTCAATTTGACTCTTTCATACATGACCTCTGATTGCTTAGTATCGTAACTGCCGCTTGTTCTACCTTCATTGATTACAACCTCTGCGATTCTCCTTTCATCATGGCTATTGTACAATGGCACATGGGAATTGGCAGCCATATCCGTATACCCACCAGTAATGTTGCCAGTAGCTGCAGTAGTATAGTCGTAGGTTTTGTTGCGCCACATTTTCAAGCCATAATCCCCCAATATTTTTTCTTCCTGGCTACCAGCCCAATGTTCTAAAATAATATAGGCCTTTTTGTCTACGCTTCTGATCTTGTCGGCCATTCTTTTGATAATGTTGATCCTCGACTGGTCAAATCCATCGATGTTCCCACCCGGAGCAAAGTTGGTAAATCCTTTGGTGAAGTCAAATCTGAATCCGTCAAAATGAAATTCTTCCAACCAATACTTATTTACTTTGTCAATATATCTTTTGGTATAATCACTTTCGTGGTTGAAATCATAGCCCCAAGAGTAAGGTCCTACTGCATCTGCATTGAACCAGGGATTGTTTTTGGGTTTGCCATTTTCAAAATACATCTGTACCAATGGATTTTGACCAAATGCATGGTTGAGCACTATATCTAGTATGACTGCCATGCCTTTTTGGTGGCATATATCGATCAATTTTTTTAAATCATCCTTTGAACCATAGTATTTATCCAAGGCCATATGAAAAGAAGGATTGTAACCCCAGGAATCATTGCCTTCAAATTCGCCGAGTGGCATAAATTCTATGGCATTGGCACCCAATCTTTTAATGTAATTGATTGAATCTATCAATGACTTCATGTCATGGTCTTTTAAGAAATCCCTTATATGCAACTCATAGATTACAAGATGATCGGCATTCGGCTTTACCCATAAAGATTCTTTTGATGACCAATTGTATTTTTCTTGCCCAGTTTGCAAAACTGATGCTATACCATAATTTGTCTTGGTGTATTTTGGCAAATTGGGATATACCTTGGCTTCAATGTATTGGTCATTCCATGGATCGGCTATTTTTTCTGCATAAGGATCGGCTATTTTAATCGTACCATCTACCCAATATTGGAACACATATTCTGTTTTCGGTTTTAAATGTGTAATGGTTATCCAATGGTATTGTTTATTTGGAGTCACATACATTTGGAATTTTTCGTCAGTGAGCCAGTTGGTAAAATCCCCAACTACATACACAAAATTTTTATTGGGTGCTTCCAATACCAAAGTTACTGTACTGTCATTATCATAATTGATACCTGGTTCAAGCGATGGCGGTAAGGCTTTCTCTGCTGAAGGTTTTTGGATGATCACATTGTGAAGCAATTCGACTTTTACCAGTTGCCCATTGATGATGGCTTCTGCCTTAATTTTTACAGGACCTGACACCGTAGGTGAATAATTGTATTGTATCGTTTTGCCGGAGGTGACGCTTGCCTTTTCTACATAACCATTTGTTTCGCCAATAAATATTTTTAGTGATCCTACATTGTCAGAAGCGGTCGCCTTTATTGGTAAAACACCGTTGGGTGCAATAAATGATTCTTGTGCACTTGGTGCGTCAAAAAGAATGTAGGCAATGTTGCTTTTGATGTTTACATAGTTGTCCTGGTTGGCAGCGACTGTCCCCCAGGCATATGACCCGGGATTGATGGTGCCTTTTTTACTGCCATCTGCATTTCTAAACACACAGGATATTCTAAATATGTTTTCGTTGGCAGGTGAGCCAAAATATTGTCTTAGTGTAGGAGAAAATTTAAATTCCCACTTGCTCTGTGAGCCGGCCACTTTTGTCATCAAACCTATGCCATCGTCCTTGCCCCAGTTGCCCTTGACCCTTTGCCATGAAGTGCCATCGGGCTTATCAGTGATGATGCCATGATGAATATAAATTTTGGATTCACCGATTAGTTCTTTGTTTCCCTGGGCTGCATCGTAGGTCAGTGTAATCTCATCATCCGCTCCACCGGTGGCCGGGTTGATTGAAATTTGTGCAAATATTGAAGATGAAAAAAGATAAGCGATAGACAATAAAAAGGTTCTTAACATGGCTGTGATTTACTTGTTGTCAATAGGACACGAAGATAATGAAAAGGAATGACAATAGTACCTCAATTAAACTACAATATTCTTACATAAAATTGATAGCCCAAATTGTTTATCTTTTTTGTTAAACAAAAAATGTGTGCCTTATTTCACATTGCCCATCTTGATCAATTCACCGGCAATGGTGATATTGCCGCCACCCTGACTGGGTACAGTAAATGGTATCTCTGCAGGATACAATTTGTAGGATGGCACATTATTGGGAAAAACCGTGCTTATACCTGCTATTACCCGTTGAATATTGACGAGGTCAGAAGCAGATATTTTGCCATCACCATTGACATCTGCGGCAAGCTTTTGTGCTTCTTTTGTCAGTGGTACAGTAGTGAGTATATGATTTCTTATCGTCACCAAGTCTGAGACACTCAAGAGTGTGCTGTTGGCCGGAGCATTAGATTCCAATACAATAATGGGATCAGCTACTACTGGAAAAGCTGTGGATGGATAAGTGAATTGGTTGGTG
>JAYUTD010000604.1:0-6616 GCA_043755305.1 Saprospiraceae bacterium | reverse complement strand
ACTTAGATGACACCTCGCTTTCATTTTGATCAAGAGCAAAGAAGTTTGGAACTTTTGCTTTTATTTTTAGTGTCGACATGGTGTTGATTTATAGTGATAGTAACTTAAATTTAGCCAAATTGTTTAGCTTTAAATCAGGATTTTAATCTGAGTAGCGAAGAAAATTAGAAGAAAAAATTAGGTATCACTTTTGCTTATCCATTTGCCTGATACTGGAGGCGTATAATTTTGCATTGAATGGAGAAGCTGATTTACATCATCACTCACCAATATCATTTCTTTGAAGACCGGCTTTAATAAACCTTCCTTTACAGAATGGTCAATAAATTTTAGTAAAAGATCATAGTATCCATTTATATTGAGTATACCAATGGGCTTGTTGTGCATACCTAATTGACCCCAAGTGAGCATTTCAAATAACTCTTCAAATGTGCCAAATCCACCAGGCAGAGTAATTACGCCATCACTCAATTCATGCATCATCATTTTTCTTGCATGCATATTTTGTACAACATGCAATTTGGTCAAATTCATATGTGCGACTTCTTTACGCATCAATATTTCAGGAATTACACCTATTACACTTCCATGGTATTTAAGTGCAGCATTGGCAATAGTGCCCATCAAACCTACATTTCCTCCGCCATACACTATGCCTATATTTTTTTCTGCCAGCATTTTTCCTACCTCATACGCACCTTTTTCATAACAACTGTTTATTCCAATGCCAGATGCACAAAAAATGCATATTTGATTAATTGGAATCAAAATCTAATGCCGGAAGTAAAGTTGAAAAAATTCATAGTTGTATTTTTCTTGGTGTAGTAAATATTGTATAAACCATACTCGTATTCAAAGTCAAAATCTAAATGCTTATAAGTTAACCCAATACCAGTGCTCAGGCCGCCTATTGCTTCATTCAATACTATATACTTATTGTCGGGTGGAGAATCTATGGGTACAATATCTCGTGACACTTTATAGATGACAAGGATGTTGCCTTGGAATTTACTCCTTAAAGTAGTATTTACCCCAAGTTTGGCTAAATCAAAGCCAAGACCAAATTTACCTTTTGTATAGGCCAGATCTTTGTTTTTTATTAAACCGATTTTATCAGAGGCGGTTAGGTTGAAAACACCATATTCTCCGGCAAACATAAAGTACATAGGGTCGTCGTTCAATCGTGCTGTAAGTCCCACAATATAGCCAGTATGCGAATTTCCGGAAGGAGTCATGATTTTATCCGGAGAGAGAGCATAGGAAAAACCAGTATAAAGTGTAAGCCCGGCTTGTGCAAAAATATGGCAACAGCCAAATAAAAGAAAAATAAATAAAATTAGTCTCATTCTCGTATATATGTTCTTTGTTATAAAGCAAATATTTTGCCATTGTTGGCTTTTCCGATTAAAAGACAGTTTAAAAGCTTAGACTCACTAATTATTGGGCTAATATTATTAAAGAATATATAGGCGGCGATCCATTTTTAATTATTATTTAATGAATTCGCCCATATTAAGTATAAAATCTAAAAATAAAGTAAATTTATAGCTAACAAAGCAAAATAGTACAAATTCTACTGTTGTTTAATTGATTGGTATAGCAATATGTAATATTGAATAAGGTTCAATCTATTTTCCCATTTCTTTAAGCGCAGCTTTGGATTTCTTGTTGCCAAGTTTTCCTGATTCTCTAAGGTCTTTAATACCACCACTTTTACCTGCATTTGTCTTAGAAAGGCCTCTAAGTCTTAAGAGTTCGCTTTGGTCTATGCCATCATTGACATTCGGTAAATCAATAGCCTCATTAAATGCACCTAATGCATCAAGGTAATTTTCTGTCTCAAAACAGCATAACCCATAATTGTAGAGAGCCCACCTTCTCCAACCCAGATTTGGGTCGTTTTTTTTAAATTTTCGATTTACGAATAATTTTAATTCAAATAAAGCCTGGTTGAATTCTTTCAAAGAAATATGGGCTTCCCCTTTTAACCTTCTTGCCTTCCAATGTATACTCTCCAGCGCAACAGATTTCTTGATGGCATTGTCAAAATCTGCAATTGCTTCAGGTATTTTACCTTGAATAGTGTATACTCTTGCTCTGCCATAAAAGGCAGAAGCAATAGTTGGGTCGATGCCTAAACATTTGTTGTAATCTCTTAATGCATCACTGTAGTTTTGAAGTAAAAAACAGGTTTTTGCCCTGCGCTCATAAGCTTGTGCATGTCTGTCGTGTTTTTCTATAGCCTTACTTAACTCTGCGATGGCTTGGTCTTGCTGACCAGACACCCGTATCATACTTCTGCCTTTAATAAATGATTGTACAGCAGCTTTGTCACTTTCTGGTTCAATAAGCTCAAAATGCAATATCTCGCCATTGTCGAGCAACCATGACCTCACGGTACCACTTACAGCAAATTGTGAGCAATAAATAAGTAAGTCAGTTGTATTTTTGAATGCCTTTTCTGAAACGGTATTTACAAAACGAGGTATTTCAAGGGAGAGTTGTTCCGGCAAAAAAACATCTTCTACTTTAAAGATGATCTCATTTTTATAATAGGTATCAATCCTATATTGGTACATTTTCACTATTTTGTCATAGCTTAACAAAGTACCAAAATCCAATCTACCTTGTATAATAGTTTTGTAGAACATAGAAAAAACAATTAAGAACAATTAGTGCTTATAAATTTAAACACAGAAAAAAAATGTAAAAAAATAAACTGAATTTGAAGTCCCCACTTCGTTAGATTATTGTAAAGTTCCGACATAAAGTTTTAATTTCCAATAATGTTAGTAGAATCTTTTAAATAAAAATATCTAATATATCTTTTATTCAGAGATTGTGGTTTTTAAACATTTTTGTTTTTCGTATATGTGTTGTAATTTGAAAACTTTGATTAGAAAAGGCTTTGGATTTTAATTTTTCATTATCGTAATCTTATTCTTTTATAAATTAGAAGTTAATATATTGTAAAAATACTGTATTTGTGATCTACTATTTCTATTTTTGCATTTAGGGTAAAATAAACGACAATAAATGACCAAATTTTGCTGGATATGGGTGTGTATTTTGTTTAGTGTGGCAGGTTTTGGCCAGACGAAGGCTATATCCGCTACATCAAACAAACCGAAGATTGATGCCATAAATAAATATATAGATTTTGTCAATGAAAGCATACATGGCATGTTTACAGTCAATAGACTTTTGGTTGAGTACAATATGGAGCTCAATAAATATGTGGATCTTGAAAATGAGAAAATCAATAATTATTCTAATAAGGATTTGCCAATTGACATTTTTGAAGACAAAGACCATTGGTTTTATGAGATCTCACCTTATGAATTATTGAATCAAGCAAAGCAACTCTCAACAAATCTCGAAGCGAAGGAAAGAACTGCTTTTGGTCTTTACACCCAAAAATTGCTTTTTATTATTAAAGCTACAAATCAGCTAAGATTTGATATGGACAAAGTTTCAATTGGAGTTGATCTCACTAAGAAAGAGAACATTGATGCAGTCTATAGAAAACTTGAGGAAGGTGTTAAATATTTTGAAGATTTCTATAAAATTCAATTGGAGTTTGAAAAAGTAGTAGAAGAATGCAAATTAAAATACATAGACCCTAATTCAAGTTTCAATTCTTTTTATTCAGTCATTACCCAAAATCATAAGACTGCCAGATTGCTGTTGACAAAAGTGAGAAACAAAGACGTTGATCATCTGGATCAAATTCTCTTGCAATCAAACCAAAACATGGCAAGTTATAAACTTTTAAAACCTGAATCACTTTCTTCCAATAAAACCGCAAATGTAAAATTGAAATTTTCATTTGAAAATGGACTGAAATCCATGGAAGAAATGCAGGTCATGGCTAGAAAATTTTTACAAAATGAATCCTTTCCTGCCAAGTACAAACTATACGGCAGGTTTTACTATTACTATAATGTAGAATTGATTTCAAAATTCAATAAATATGGATCAGGTCTGACTTTTGATTTTAACAATATAATTTTTTTGGCCAACCTTCCTTTGATTAAGTTCACAGAAATACCCCATATATTTCAAGTAATCTATCCTAAAAAAATAGTAAAAACCGATTTGATCAAGGCTACTGATGACGTAGTGAGTTTACCCAAAGTTGTAAAAGAACGAACCGTAAATAAAAACAAGGTGATGAGAGTTGATTCTGACGTAGTGGAAGTAGAATTGTACGATCATATGATCATTGACGGAGATATTGTTTCAATCAATTTTAATGGAGATTGGATTATTGAAAAGGAAGAACTTGAAAAAGGGTCAAAAAAAGTTAAATTAAAACTTAATGCAGATGGTAAAAATTACTTGCTTCTACATGCTGACAATGTAGGTAAAAGGCCACCGAATACATTGGCATTGTCTTATATGTTTAGAGGAGAAAAGATGGAAATAATATTAAAATCTGACTTAAATGTCAGTGAAATGATAGAAATCATCCAGATAAAAAAATAATACTTTATCAAGAGATTATGGTAAAAAAAGGAGGTTTTTTCATTGCTTTTGAAGGTATCGATGGCGCCGGTAAATCTTCTTTGATAAAGATGATTGATGCTAAATTTCATGCTATCAACGCCAAAACCCATGTTACGGCAGAGCCCACAAAAAACTATATAGGCAAGCACATTAGAGAGATACTTAATGGTGAAAGGGAAGGGGATGAAAAGACTATAGCCGCTCTGTTTTTGGCAGATAGAATTGATCATCTGACAAACTCAGCATATGGCATTTTATCAAAATTAAATAATGGTGAAGTGGTGCTTTGCGATCGCTACTATCTCTCCTCCTATGCTTACCATGTGCCATATGTAACGTTGGATTGGGTGATACAAGCCAATAGTATTTGTGCTTCACTCAGATTGGCAGATATCACTTTCTTTATTAATATCTCGGTAGAAGAGAGTTTGCGGAGATTGACTTCTTCCAGGGCTTTATTGGATAAATTTGAAAACAAGCAACGAATGACTGAAGTAAGAGCTAACTACTTCAATGCTATTGAAGAGGTTAAGAAAAAGGAGAATATTGTAATAATAAATGGTGAAAAACCACAAAATGAGGTAATGGAAGAGGTTTGGTTGTCAATTGAAAAATGGCTCGACTTAAACCACTATCAAATTTAGGAAAGAAGAATTCCCTCATATCTTTTGGATTTTATTGAAAAAAGATTATTTTCGCCACAGAAATTAAATAATACCATGTCTGGAGAAACGTCAAATTACGGCAATCAAGCCAAAACCTTCGGAAAAATTGTTTTTGCTATTTTAGTTTTAGTTGTTCTTTGTATTTACTTGTATCATCATCCTTCCAATGCTGCACCAGCATTGAAATAAGGACAACAAAGACACGACAATGCTTAAAAGTGATTTACTTTTGTATAATCACTATTATTGGATTATCTTCTGCAAAAGCAAGGTGAGATCTATCTTTCTATAATTTAATAGAGCAAACACATGAAGTATAGAAGCATATACGTTGCGGCAACCAGCCAGCATGTAGGTAAAACAACTTCTACATTGGGTCTGGTATCCTGTTTTCTTAGGAAGGGATTGAGTGTGGGTTATAGTAAACCTGTAGGCCAAAAACATTTGGACTTTGAAAATTTCAAAGTAGATAAGGATACAATATTATTTGCTGACCTTATTCATTTTCAAATTGACCCAAATCTTCATAGTCCGGTAATTTTAGGAAAAGGAGCTGTGGAAAATTTTCTTGAAAATCCGGCACTTTACGACCTTGACAAAAGAATTCTCAACGCCAAAAAAGCCCTGGAAGAAAAGTATGATCTGGTAATCTACGAAGGTACCGGACATCCCGGAGTCGGCAGCGTAGCAAACCTTTCTAATGCCCGGGTAGCAAAATTGTTGGATGCAGGAGTAATAATGATTGTAGAGGGCGGCATAGGCAGTACAATTGATATGCTCAATATGTGTACTTCATTGTTCAGAGAAGAGGGTGTAGATATCATAGGTGTGATCATCAATAAAGTTTATCCCGATAAAATGGAAAAAGTAGCGTTTTATGTGGGCAAATGGATGCGTGAAAATAATATAGAACTACTCGGTTTGATTCCCTATGACCCGACCCTCGCTTTTCCTATTATTAAAACAATTACAGACACTATCAAAGGAGATCTAATCTATTTTCCGGAAAATGCTGCCAACAGGGTTAGTGGTATACTAGCAGGCTCTCTTATCGAACTCAAGGAGTTGAAAAGTTCTGAAGACCTACTTTTGATATCCTCCACCAATAGTGTAAAAGATGCTGTCGATAAAATTATGTGGCTTTCAAAATTGTTTCACATAGACCACTGTCCATTATCCGGAATAGTGATATCAGGCAATAAGGAAATCGAAGAAAGTGTAAAAAAATACATTCTGGAAAACAGGATACCAGTGATCAGAACTGACTTAGACACCTACGAAGCTGTGATTAAAATTTCAAAAATAGAAGTAAAGATCAACCAAAATACTCCTTGGAAAGTAGCGAAAGCCATAAAGCTGATAGAAGAAAATGTAAACCTCGAAAAACTTATTTCCTGATTATGGGGTTTTATATTTGTAGCTACCTTGAAATTTCGCTTAAC
>JAYUTD010000603.1:0-6620 GCA_043755305.1 Saprospiraceae bacterium | reverse complement strand
CGGCAAACAATATTTCTATCATAAGCCAATCAACTACTGCACCGACCATAGACATTACCGGTGCGTTTAATGTGAAAATAGTTGGGCTTAAGATTGTTGGATCTCAGTTTTCAATTGCGGGCATTAGAAACAATGGCACACTGGAGCTGAATGATGTGGAAGTGAAGAAAAATCCTGCATTTACGCCTGCCTCCCTTGTGAGTAATTTTTCCGGCACGACGAGCCTGTTTGGCAATTGCAAAATAAGCCAGTAGCTTGTTTTCAAAATGAGTAAATAGGGCTTGCTGTTTAACTCAGAAATGATGCAGATTCAAGGCGCAGACAATGAAGTCGTATAAAAATACTACGAATTGTCTGCAACGCCGAAGATGCGTTATTTCTGTGTAGCACAATAAATTTTGCAAAGTAAAATTTGATGCAAGGTTTATTTGCCTATTTATTCAAATTATTTCAAATTATCTTAGCACGAAATGTTAAAGGACATCACTCTTATCCTTTGGCTATCTTGATTTTGTGCATTAAACAGCGAGCCCTAAATATTTGTTTGATCTATATCATGCTTTGGCATAACAAATATTATTATGTTTAACATAGCAACATGGTACATTTGTATAAATCAATTTAATTAACCATTATGAATACCAATGTTGGCACCACAGACAAATTTATAAGAATTGGCATTGCCGTATTAATTGCAATACTTTATTACACAAGCATGATTTCAGGAACACTTGCCATTGTATTAGGAGTAGTTGCTGTAGTAATGGCACTTACTGCACTGATTTCTTTTTGCCCACTATATGCATTATTGGGCATTAACTCTTGTCCTGCCAAAAAATAAGCACAAAATTTTATTTGGTTTCTAGGGTCTAAATAAATCTGTTAATTATCTTTATGTAAAATAATTTAACTTATTTTTACTCAAAGTTTTTTAAAACGAAATTTTGTGTAAACTTATGTTAGAGATTATTAAATCGCCATGGTCGTGTTTTGTAGTCGGACCACTGATCGGACTGACAGTTTCATTTTTACTATTAATGGGCTATATAGTTTTTGGTATTAGTGCTTCATTAAGGTTGTTTGGAATTAGTCTTTCTATTGCTGTAAGCATCTTAGCCTTTGCGGTCAGTGGCACTTGGTTTTTTCATTCATCAGAGATAAATTGCCACACAAAGTATGAATGAAAAGGAATTAGAGCAGGCTCGAAAGGAATATGTTAAGAGGGTTATGATTATAGTTAATGTTATGAAAGGTATTCTCCTTTTGATTTTCATTAGCCCTTTTCTGTATTTTTTTCCAATGAGTCATTGGTTCAAAAAAAATCCTGTACAAAAACAATCATCACAATTAAAGACGGATACGATTGCGTATTGGCTTCCTGCAAAAATTGAAGAAGCAAAAGACGAACAGTTTACATCAACACTGCTTTATGGTAAGGACCTTATTGCACATACAGCGCGATTTCTTGGACCTAGAGGCAAAATCCGAAGCATTAGCAATGGAATGAATTGCCAGAATTGTCATCTGGATGCAGGTACAAAAACCTGGGGCAACAACTATGGTTCAGTCGCTGCTCTTTACCCAAAGTTCAGGGCCAGAAGCGGAAGCATTGAAAACATTTATAAACGAATCAATGATTGTTTTGAACGTAGCCTGAATGGCAAAGCTTTGGACACTACAAGCAAAGAATTATTGGCCATGGCAGCATATATTAACTTTGTAGGGAGCAATACAACCAAAGGCAAAAAAGCAGAAGGTTCAGGGTTTAAAGATTTGGCATTTTTATCAAGAGCCGCCAATACTGACAACGGTAAAAAAATTTATGATAAACTTTGTACATCATGCCATAAACCCAATGGACAGGGTATCATGGATACCATTACAGCTTTGGAATATATATATCCACCTTTGTGGGGTGAGCACAGTTACAATGATGCCGCCGGACTTTATAGAATATCCAATCTTGCAAAATATGTAAAATACAATATGCCGCTTGGTGCTTCATACCTCAATGTGATATTGACTGATGAAGAAGCCTGGGATGTAGCAGCATTTATCAACTCACAGCCAAGACCGCACAAAGAAGTACCCAATGATTGGCCTGATATTAAAAAGAAACCGATCGATCACCCTTTCGGAAAATATGCCGACAACTTTAGTCAAACACAGCACAAATATGGACCATACCAAGCCATAAAACAAGCTTATGAAGTCCTCAATGACAATGCAAAAACAAACAAAAAATGAATAATAGAAGGAGTTTTTTAAAAAAAATAGGCGCACTTAGTGCTACAACTGCTTTAATGCCTTCCGCTGAAATCCTGGCTTCTTCTGAATTATTGGGCGACAAAACCAGGCACGAGACCTCTAAGTTTACTTTAACAATACTTCAAACCACTGATGTGCATTGCCAATTACACCCACACGACGAATTGTTTTGGGAAAATGGGCACGCAGTTTTTAGAAAAGCAGGTGGCTATGCACATATATCGACCCTTTTCAAAAAAGAAAAAAAAGCAAACCAACACACCTTTATTGTGGATACCGGTGATATGTTTCAGGGAAGTGAACTTTCTGTAAAAACGACCGGGCAAGCCATCTCTCCTATACTCAATGCTATGGAGTATGACCTGTATTTACCTGGCAACTGGGAAGTGGTGTATGGTAAAAAAACCATGCAACAACGCTTAGGTTCACTTTACGGTCCTAAGATTTGTGCCAATATGTACCACGATCTGGGTGAAGGAAAAAAAGGGGAACTCATTTTTCAACCTTACCACATATGGGCTGTAAATGGAATAAAAATAGGCTTTCTTGGCTACACAGACCCTTTGGTACCTGTGCGGCAGTCACCCAATTACAGCAAAGGCATTATATACACTAAACCTGAAGAAAATATCGCACATTATGTAGATGTATTGAAAAATCAAGAGCAGTGCCAATTTATAATTGTACTCGCTCACCTTGGCTTGTCTCAGCAAATTTATTTGGCAAACCTTAAAGAATGCGATGGGGTAGACTATATTTTGGGCGGAGATACCCACGAAAGGGTTCGTCAGCCTATCCAATGCACTTATGCAAAAGTGGTAGAACCCGGCGCATTTGGTTCGTTTGTGGGTAAATTAAATCTTTCCATTGAAAACAATAAAATTGTAGGCCATAAATATGAGCTCATTGAAGTAAATCCAAGGAAATACCCGGCAAGCAAAACCATAACCAATCAAATTGGAAATGTACAGCAACCCTATGTTGAATCTATAGAAAAAATACTGGGGTATAGCACTTTACCTTTATACCGCAATTTTGTAATAGAAAATACCATTGATACCCTTATTCTTATGGCCTTACACAATCAAATGAATGAGATTGACATCGTTTTATCCAATGGTTTTAGATTTTGTCCACCTCGGGCAACTTTTGATAGTAATGGGTTAATCCCAATTACTGAAGGATTTCTGTTTGATATGTTGCCGATTGACAGCAATATAAGACAAGCTGTGGTTTCTGGAAAACAAATCAGGGAATGGCTCGAAAAAGAATTAAACAATGTATTTGCTTCAAATGCACAGGAAAGATTCGGAGGATGGCTTATAAAATTTTATGGTATGAAAATCAGATTCTTTGCGTTTGGCGAAAAAGGAAAAAGAATCGAGTCTGTTACTATTAAAGATCAGCCTTTAATAGATGACAAGAACTATTCTATTTGTGCTTGTGAGCGAGATGGAGATCCGGAAGATGTGCTTTGTAGAATAAAAGGGGTAAAAAACGCAAAAAATGCACCTTTTACACTACATCAGGCATTAAAAACCTACTTGAAAGAGAATAGCCCTGTTACCCCAAAACCCATGAATTTAGCGGTTGCCTTAGATGCACCTGCCACTTTGCTATCACAAGTAACTGGAGTAAAATATGAATTTTATTAAAAAAACTTAGCATTGTCCACAAAGCGATATCATCAACAATTCAACAATAAAGAATGAAACCAAAATTTTTATACCTTTTTGTCGCAACGACTTCTCTCTTTTCCCTTCTTGGACTTTCAGTATCCAATCTGTCAAATCCTCTTGAGATGAAAGCAAAACACCGGGTCATTATCCAAGTAAGTACCAAAGACACCGCCGAATGGTCCGGTCTTGTGAACAATCTTACCAATCTTAAAAATGGGTGGGGAGATAATGTAGAGATTGAAGTAGTAGCACATGGCCCTGGTATTGACTTAATAAGAAAGAGCAAGACCAATAAAGAAAAGGCCATCGCTGATTTCAAAAACCAGGGAATAGTATTTGTAGGATGTGAAAACACCATGAAACGAAAAAACATACCCATGAGTGACATCATTGAGTCTGCAGGCACAGTGCCTATGGGCATCGGCGAAGTAATCATGAAGCAGGAGAAAGGGTGGTCTTACATTAAGGCCGGTTTTTGATTTATGTAATACCTGAGATTTGAGATCGTGGTTGAATTGACTCCTTAAGGGTGAACCCTGATTTATTTGTCATAACTGTATATGGTAAATAAATGTTGACATAATATTAACATTAAAAAGATATACATGTTGCAACATTTCAAATTTTGAAGCGTTAACCTATTATAATCTTACCCCCCATGGCAAACATATTTATTAAAAAATTGAAAACTTTTTTCGTCTTTCTATTTAAGAAGACCAAAAAAGTAACTCAGCTCCCACAAGGTGAAGAGTATGAGAACTGGTTAGGTGTTTGACACATAACTAAAAAATAAAAAGGGGCTTTTTAGCCCCTTTTTTTTATGTTTGTACCAAAACTGACTTTTACGCACGCTCCTTGTTTTCCCTATTTACCGCGAGTTAGAGGTGCTAAACCATAAAGAATTCATTGTAAGAATTTTCCATCCAGCCCTATTTATCCCATTATTATATGCTCAATTTACTTTGTAAATTTTAGTATGTTGGACCTCTCCTGTTTCTTTGTTTTTCAGTATTATCACATACCAGCCAGCATTTAAATCACTTATTTCAATAGAATTGTCCGTTACTTTCTTATTGGTTGACCTTCCGTCGTAGCCCATCAATGTTGCCTCTGTGTAGCCGGGAGAAGATTTAAGATATATCCTGTTGGTAACGGGATTTGGGTAAGCAATCAGCGAACTGCTTGCGGATAAATCTTCAGCCGCAGTCAGGACAATGTACTGCAAAAAGAAAAAAACAGTGCTCGTCACCGCAGGATTTACGCAATCGGTATGCGTACCTGTTGGCTTTACATCTATGGCAGTTACATTTGGTGCGCCATTGGCCTTCATCTTATTCAATGCAATAATACTGTTTGTATATGCCACTTGCTCATCCGCAGTACAATACAACAATCTTGTAGGTATGGTAGGCTTCCAATCATACACGTCATTGTCCCTTAATGCTGCATTGACAGGGTGATTATCATCTGCATTAATTTCATCTAGGATATTGTCGAGAATCATCTTTTTTGGTATTGCTTTGCCATACTGAATTTTCAAGCTATCGATCATAATTGTATTCATATCGAATAGGTCAATTTCTTCCTTTGCAAATTTTTCCATTAATCTTGCATAAGTAGGCTTAAACATTTTATAAATATCATTGTCAGGAAATATGCCATACACCAGATTATACGATAGTGCTACTTCTGCAAGGTAAGCTACCACTGTATATTCTTCATTGCTAAGCAACAATTCTTTCATTCCTGCAGAAATACTGTAAGGTCCGGACATATGAGATGCAGCAACAAGTTTGAATCCTATAGGGTTTTGCTCCATCATCCTATGAAAAGCCATGCTGGCGTGTCCGCCTTGACTATAGCCCGTAGTAAATAAATTTTTATTGGTCTTAATACCTTTGGTACCTATAAATTTTTCTGTAGCCAATAAAAGATCCCTGGTTGATGTAGCTTCTGAATTGGCATGAATGTAGGGGTGAATACCGGGACTGTCTCCCAGTCCTAAGTAATCAGGGGCAATACCTATAAAACCCAATGAACTAAATATAGAAGGGATGACAGATTCAAAACTTTCGTAACTGGGTACTTGATACCTGCTTCCTACAGTACCATGATGGTAAGCTACTATTGGATAAAAATTCTCTTTGTCTGATGGAAGACATACCAATCCACTTGCTACGGTTGGATTCCCCTTTACATCAACTGTGGTGTACTTGAGTCTATACAATTCCACCTCAAAGGAAGCAAATATGCCAAAATTATCAATGAAATAGGATACAGGGTATTTCTTTAAAAATGTTGAGCTCAATACCTCCTGGCCATGAACATTGAGCAATATAAAGGATAGGATTGTTGTAAAAATTAACCTCATATGCAATTTCATTTTATTTTTTGTGAATCAATCTGTAAATATACTATGCAATCAGCACAAAATATAATATTGTTTTTATCGAAAATCTAATAGGGCAATAATTCTGCTTACCACCATTGGTGCTGGCCTAAAGGCTAGCACCGTCCAGTCTGCTTTGTTATATACCGGACGTCTGTGGTTTAGCATGTTTTCCAATTGTTTTTTTGAAGTTTTTTTGAATAATGGTCTTGATTGGTCTTTTGCCAATCTTTTGACAATCCTTGATAGGTGTATAGATAGATATATGACGCATCCATTTTCTT
>JAYUTD010000602.1:0-6630 GCA_043755305.1 Saprospiraceae bacterium | reverse complement strand
TTAGCAATGCTGGAAACAATGGCTTCAAAAGCTGCACTGCCAAAAATAGCGTCTGCGCCATAACCAATAAGCGTGGCATAATGGTGCGCTTCTATTGCATCACACGCTTCAATAACCAATGATGTATTTCTTCTAATGCCATGATCAATAAGCATATGATGAATCGCTCCTGAGATCAACAGTGATGGTATTGGGCAATAATGATTATTGAAATTGGTATTGTCAATGACCAATAATTTTACTCCATTCTGTACAAGCGTTAATGCTTCAAGACACAAAAGGTGAATACTGTTTTGAAGTCCAAATTTTTTATCAAAACAAGCGTTTATCGTGGCCAGTTTTACTTCGTGAAAAGATTCGTCTTTGATGGCATTGAATTCTTTAGGAGAAAGCACTGGAGAACGCAGTTTTATTACTTTCTCATTGTTTTCAGTGATGTCAAGCACATGGCCCGAACCGCCAATAAAACTTTCCAGAGACATGTAAGAACGCTCTCTGATTGGATCTATAGGTGGATTGGTTACCTGAGCAAACAATTGTTTAAAATAATGAGATACGTGCTGTGCATGATGCGACAATACTGCCAAAGGAATATCTGTACCCATGGAAGAAATGGCTTCCTTGCCTGTAGCAACCATACTACTTAATATGACTTCTTCGTCTTCTTTGGAAAATCCAGCCACAATCTGGCGACTTAATAAAGACAAATCATAATCACGTATATGGTAATCGTGATTGCTTTCTTCCAGATGAACTACATAGTTCTTGTGCCAATTGTGATAATTGCGATTTTGGCAGATAATTTCTTTCAGGGCATTGTCGCCAATTATTTTCTTTTCATCTAAGTCCGCAATGAGTATTTGTCCTGGAGCAAGGTTTTCTTTGTATAAGATATCTTCTTGTGGTATTGGAAGCAATCCTGCTTCGGAGGCAATGATAAGAATATTGTGTTTAGTAAGAAGATATTTTGAAGGCCTCAATCCATTTCTATCCAAGGTAGCACCAAGTACCACGCCGTCTGTAAAGCAAATAGAAGCAGGGCCATCCCAGGCCTCCATTATGTAGTCATGGTAGCTATAAAAATCTTTTTTATATTGTGGCGCTTCGTCATCAGAATGCCATGCTTCCGGTATCATCATCATTAATGCATGGGGAAGGCTTTTGCCATTGCGAATCAAAAATTCCAATACGGAATCAAAGTTGGCTGAATCAGACTTATTGACACTGCATATTGGATAAATAGATGCCAATTCATCATTGGAAAAAACAGGCGACTCCAACTGTCTTTCTCTTGCTTTCCACCAATTGACATTGCCTTGTACAGTATTGATCTCTCCATTGTGCGCTATACATCTAAATGGCTGAGCCAATTTCCACTTAGGCACTGTATTGGTAGAAAACCTGGAATGAACCATTGCAACAACAGATTTAAAATCAGGATCAGCAAGGTCAGCATAATACTTTCTAAGCTGTGTAGCCTTCAACTGGCCTTTATATACTATAGTCAAGGAAGAGAATGAGGTGATGTAAAAAAATTCCTTAACCTGTTCATACTTCTTTACAATGGTCCTGGTTATAATTGAACGCAGTAAATAGAGCCGCTCTTCAAAATCCCTTCGGGCATATTCCTTGTCTGGCACAACGATCAATTGCAACATGTCAGGCTCAGCCAATTTTGCCGACAGACCAATCATACTATTATCTGTAGGTACTACTCTTTCAAATAGTATTGTATAGTGAAAATTTTGAATACAATTTCTTATAGTCTCCAGGCATAGTTGTTTGAGTGATGGTTCTTTGGGCAAGTATAAAAATGAAATAGCATATTTTCCGGGATCCGGTAATTTTTGATGGATAGAGAGTGCATATTTTTGAAAAAAGCCGTGGGGTATCTTACAAAGCAACCCTGCTCCATCTCCGGTATTCTCTTCGCAGCCACAAGCACCTCTATGTTCCATTCGCTCTAAAATAGTAAGGCCGTCATCTATAATTCTGTAACTCGGTGTGCCATTGAGATCTGCAATCATTCCTATACCACAGGCATCTGACTCCATTTGCGGTATATATAAACCTTGCTGCTTTTCGCAATTAGAATTCTCTAATAAAGTCTTGTCTAGCATATTCATTTCTGTTTATCTGACCAAAGACCACTTGTGCAAATTTTATTTTAAAGCACTCTTTTCTTATGGTCAGAAGTTAGCAATTGCAGCCAAAACAAAAGAACTAAGCTTGTTGGACTTTTCTAATGTTCTGGCATCTTTAATAACCGGTTTTAACTTTTCGTCATTTCCAAATACATCCATTCTAAATTCAGGTATTAGCCTAAAATTATTGGCTTTTATGCCGAGAGATAAGGTAATATCCATAACGTCTGGATTTGTACCTTCTAAAACTGAGATACCTTTGTCCTGAAAATATTCAACTCTTGCTGCTATATCAACATTGGGTGAGGCAGTAAAAGTGTTGTAAATGGCAATTCCATTGAATGCAGACTTTACGCTTGTGGCATTGAATCCCAAAGAATATTTGGTGCTAAATTTATGTAAAGCTGTAATGTCCACTTGATAAAAATCCTTTGAATAAAGCGTGTTGAAATAGGCAGATGTTTTGCTGCTTACATAAGCCAGTTGTAATCCTTCGAAATAGGTATTTGAAGGATTGAAGTCAGTAAAATCGGTTGGATTCATAATGGCGGCGGTTGTCGAAAATCCTTTGCCTAAGTCATAGGTAGCTTTTAATCCTGTATGGTTAAAAGGTCCAAAAGAAAACATGTATGATGTACTATAGTGCGTGTTGCCAACAGGACTAATTACCTCATAACCAACAAAAGTATTGAATTTGCCGATAGTAAATAATAAGTCTGACGACAATTGATAGGTCAAATAGAGCTGATTGATAATGTTGAGTGGTGCCGGACTATTGAAAACTGCATCTTTGCCACGTGGGCCGAATACGAAATCAGTGACAACACCAACTTTTTTTCTATTGTAACTGGCTTTTATGTTGGCCATACCCATTGCAAATCCAGGTAGATTGGCAAAAGAAGTTGCTGGAGCTAATGTACCCCCATTTGTTGCATCTGTCGTTGCGTTGATATTTTGCCTAAAATAAACATCAAATGAACCGGATACAGTCATGAATGAATCCAATTGTGCTGTTGCTTTCATTGTAGTAATCGTAATAATTACAAGTAATAAGTGTTTCATAAATAATGGTGATTTTATCTACCCTCTTAATTATTGACTGGCACTGCATTGAAATACTTGTTGCAACCGGCGCTTAATCCTTGGCAAATCCTATAATTCTTAGTTTTTGTTTATCAAAAAAAACTATAGGAAGAAACCAAACCCTGTGAACGCCAATTATAACAAATCTAACAATACTCGCTTAAGTCATTGCCCAATAAAGTAGATGTTGGTTAAATAATAAAATTTTGCATTTCCGCAGTACTTTATTAACTTTGCCAACAGAGGTTGAGGTTAGTAATAAAATACTGCCTTAATTGTGAGGGACGCCTGCCAGTGTCCCTCTTTTTCTTAAATCCGGATTCAACAAGAGATATTTGCTCAATAAAAATTCAGATATTTGCCCCATTTCAATTCGGAAATAATCTGTTGCCGATTTCAAATATTTTTTTTTAGTTGTTTCAAAAGCATATCAAGTATAATCTCATAAGTCTATATTTATCAATTAAAAATTCTTTTCTTATGTTTGTACTACAATGTTACATTTAATATATTTTTGGATTAGGCCAAAATTCCATATACTTGTGTTTTCCAATGTTCAAAGAAGTAGCCATAAAAAATTAACAATCAATGACATACAAACAATAATCCTGCTATGCCCATTTCACAAGGTGACCAATTGTTTTTACTGGTAAAGTCTCTTTCGAAATCCGAGAAAAGAAGTTTTACAGCATATGCGTCGCGGTTTCAGGATACTGATGGACTTATGTATGTCAAATTATTTGAACTATTGGAGAAACAAAAAGTATTGGACGAAGATTCTTTATTTACCAAATTAAGACTAAAAGATAAATCACAATACTCAAATCTTAAGCGACACCTTTATAAACAAATATTGGCTAGTATTAGAGTGGTACAAATAAGCAAAAATGCAGATATACAGATCCGGGAGTACCTCGATTTTGTTGACATACTTTATGCAAAAGGGCTATATCTTCAAAGTTTAAAGATTTTAGATAAAGCAAAAATCCTTGCACAAAAGACAAAAAATGACATTCTCTATTTATCGATTGTCGAAACAGAAAAAACAATAGAATCAAAGCACATTACCAGAAGTGGAGCTGACATAACAGTGGACTTAGTCATGTTTACAAAAAAAATAAGTGAAACAATTTCAAATTCATCGAAGTTATCTAATCTTAGAATACTGCTGCATGGCTATTATATTCAAAATGGCCATGTCAAAAACGAAGAGGAAGAAAATAAGATTATAGGTTTCTTTGAAGAAAATATGCCTACGTTAGACATTGATGCATTGTCCTATTTAGAACAAGTATACCTCAATCAATCTTATGTTTGGTATTATTATATTTTACTTGACTTTGAAAGGTGTCTTTATTATGCAGAGCAATGGTTGAAGTTGTTTCAGACCTCACCGGAGATGATCATCCAAGATCCAGACTTATATATGAGGGCGTATCATTACATCCTTACTTGTACTTTCAATTTGTTTCAAAATGATAAATATACCTCTTACTTATCTCAATTAGATGATTTCAGGACCCAAAACTATAATAAATTTACTACCAACTCAAAAATAATATCTTTCTTATATGTGCATCATGGAAGGCTCAATCTTCATTTTTTAAACCGAACTTTTAAAGAAGGAGTAAAATCCTTGCCAAAAACATTGAGAAGGCTTAATTTATACAAGAACAAACTTGATGCGCATCGGGTCATGGTATTTTATTTTAAAATCGGCTGGATGTATTTGATGGCAAACATACCGGACAAGGCGGTAGATTACTGCAATCAAATTTTCCAAATGGAAATGGGAACATTACGGGAAGACATACAAACCTATACAAAGCTCATGTTTTTGATGGCACACTATGATTTAGGAAATGAAAGCATCATGAATTATTTAATACAAAGTGCTAAAACCCAATTTGAAAAATCAAATGAAAAAAATAAACTACAAAAAGAGACTTTATATTTTTTTAGCAAGCTAGTGGCTACCCCACAGTATGAACGCAAAAAAATACTTATAGATTTCAAAAACGAACTCAAGGTTTTGCAACAAGAGAAATACGAAAAAAGAGCCTTTCATTATTTGGACATCGGGCAGTGGATAGAGCATAAATTGGGTAAATAAGTACATAGTGTACCCAGAGTTTTTTTGGGTCTCACAGAGCACATGGGGAGCACAGAGTTTTTTTCTCACAGAGTGCACGATGGACACGGAGTTTTTTGGGACCTCACCGAGTTCATGAAGAGCATAGAGCCCAAAATAAAAAAATAGCCGCCAATGTATTATTGACGGCTAATAAATTATTTTACTTTACAAAAAAATGAAAAGATCATTTAACTTTTAAAGCAGCTGGTACTGCTGGAGGTATAGATTTACAAATCTCTTTGCCTGATTTGTCTTTGATCCTCAATTCTACTCTTCTGTTGTATTTTCTTCCTGAATCATCTTCTGTGTTAGCAGCGATTGGTGCACTTTCTGAAAAAGCTGACGTAGTTAGTCTTGCTCCATTGATGCCCATAGCTTCCAGAGCTGCTTTTGCCGCTTTTGCTCTATTTTCTGACAAAACATTATTGTATTCATCTGTACCTTTTGCATCTGTATACGCACTTAGATCTCCTGAATAATCAGGATTTGATTTTAAAATGTCTGCCATGGATTTAAGTTCTCCCGATGCATTAGAGCTGATATCGTATTTATTAAAATCGAAAAGAATCCAATTGAGATTGCAATCAGGAGCTGCCGCTGCTGGAGTGGCTTCTGCAGGAACAGCTGTTGTAGCCGGACTGGCAGTATCTGCCACTATTGCAATCTGTGAAGTATCCGTTGGCAATGCGGTGGTATTCATCGCTGGAACTTCTTTCTTACACATCTTCCAAAACAATGGTATCAATAAAAGTGGAAGTAAGTACCACCATTTAAATCCACCCCCTTCATTTTCACTGACAACTGCTGCCGGAGCTACTCTGGGTGTAACTGGTTCAGCCTTTTTTTCTGTAGCAGTGTAAGTTGTTGCCGCCGCTGCTACTGCCGCCGCTGCTAAAGGTGCTACTGAAGGTGCACCGATCTGTACAACTGCCTGAGCGAAATCTTTGCCTTTGAATAAGAGCATATTGTATAATTCTTCTCTGCTTTTTTTGGGACACGATCTGCCAACCTCGTTGTGGGATTCCATATTGCCTGTATGCTTTTGATGGTCACCACCACCCCAAAGGACAAGGAAATATACCCCATGTTGCGCATCAACGGAATATCTTTCAACAATATCTCTGTTTTTTAAAATCGCTTTAATACCTCTTTCCATTTTTTCCGTATCCGGGTAAGCCTCCGATCTCAAAATAATGTGCCCATCATTGACCCATGCGAAGTAATCGTTGCCATTGGGGTGCTGGAATGTTATGAAATCAGTGTATTCAT
>JAYUTD010000601.1:0-2658 GCA_043755305.1 Saprospiraceae bacterium | reverse complement strand
TGTTTTGTGTCCTGTATATTTCAAGCGAATCCTGACGCTGCTTTATGAGTTTTTGGATAAGCTTTATTTCTCCGGCCTCATCAAGCACATTGCCGGATCCATCTGTTTTGAATATTAAAATAGCGGATTTAATTGCTCTAATGGCTCTTAAAGCAGCTTGATCTTTGGCTTTCATCGCCTCTTTAAGATCTTCCATTATATTAGTCTCTAGGCTCATTGATTATATATTTTTCTAATTTAATGGATAAAGATATAAATTCTTCAACAGAAAGTTGCTCCGGTCTCTTATTAAAAAAGTCATCCGCTAAAATTTCTGGGTCATTGACCAATGGTTTTAGGGTATTGCGCAACATCTTTCTTCTTTGATTAAAAGATGATTTAACAATGTTTCTTAGCAATCTCTCATTGAAGTTTATTTGAGAAATGTCTTTTCTTACTAAACGAATAACCGCCGAATTCACTTTTGGCTGAGGAACGAAAGCAGAGGGGGCAAGTTTCATAAGCATCGTACCTTCATAAAATGCCTGGGTAAGAACGCTTATTACACCATAATCTTTACCACCATGCTTTGCAATTATTCTTTCTGCCACTTCTAATTGAAACATTCCTACCATTTCCAACACAAGATGCTTTGAGTTTATCATTTTGAAGACAATTTGCGATGAAATATTGTACGGGAAATTGCCAATAATCACAAACTGATCGCCTTCAAAAACTTTAGAAAGGTTGAGTTTTAAAAAATCAAGGAATATCAATTGGTCTTCGGTAATTTTATACTTTGTTTTCAGCAAATTAATCATATCCGCATCCGCTTCTACCATTTTGAGGTTGATAGGCTTATTTAATAGATATTTGGTCAGCATACCTCTACCTGGGCCTATTTCCAATACATTTGACCCTTCTGCCAAGCCACTTATAAATCCTGCTATTTGACTGGCATCGGATTCATGTACTAAAAAATGTTGCCCATAAGACTTTTTAGCTAATTTCACAAAGATGCAATTGTTGAACTGTAAAGGTATGATTTTTTAACAAAAGAAAGTTACAGAATAGTAAAACAAAACTTCCTGGTTATTTATTTTAATCAATTATGTCATGGAGTATTAAATAGAAAAGGCAAAGAATATTTTTTCGAATACAAGGATTCTAAACTTTTTATGAATTTAAATATTATGTATTAATGGAGTTTTGTGATGCAAAAGGAAAATTTATTAAAGCCTGGGGCGAATTGGCTACAGATTGGGGAGTAAATAAAACTATGGGTTTGATCCATGGTACATTACTCATTTCCGATAAACCAATAAGTGTCGATTTTATGATGAGCAGCTTAAATTTAAGCAAAAGCAATGTTGTTATTAATCTAAGAGCGCTGCAGGACTGGGGTTTGGTATTTAAAGTCTCTGAACAAGGTGAAAGAAAAGACTACTACATAGCCGAGAAAAATACATGGAATATGTTTCTCAATATTGTGGAAAAAAGAAAAAAGAAGGAACTGGAACCATTGAAACTTTTACTGGACGATATGAAAAAAGTTTCCCCTTCTTGCCAGGAAAGTAAAGAACTATGCAATATTATCAAAGAGCTGGATCACTTTACCAAGAAGGTGGATGGCGTATTAGATAAGTTGGTAAAATCTGAATCAAGCTTTTTACTTCAATCCTTTATCAAGATGGTCAGATAACTTAACCTCTATTTTCCTTAATACTTTTTTTGATAATCAATTTGACCAAGCTAGCTAAAATCCCCGCATTTCAGCAGCTGCTTAGTCCCTTATTGTTATAAATATAATAAAAAAAAGCAGGTCTTTTTGTAAAAGATCCTGCTTTGTTGAGGTCTCGAACGGATTCGAACCGTTGTGCGAGGTTTTGCAGACCTCTGCCTAGCCACTCGGCCACGAGACCATTTATTTGGTTCGCAAATATACTGTATTTTTCTAATTTCAATAATAATTTTAATATATATTGGCTTTTTTATTTATAGGTAACTGACAATGAACAGGAAAACACAATACATATCATTCTTCAATACCAATTGAAATGAATATTTGGATACCAGAAATTTATCTATGTCGTCAATGTACCTATTCATTATTGTCCCGCTTTGGAATATGGCTTAAAACGATACTATTGAATACATTAATAAAGACTGCAAATAACACCTTATAATTTTAAGATATTCGCAAAGACAATAAAATAGTGTTGGCAAGCAATATAGAAGCCATGCCAACGTTTTCAAATTTATTTCTTGAAACTTTTGTGTAGAAAAATGCTTATTTGTGTTTTAGGTGACAATCTATTGCTTTTAAGATAGTAGAATAGGGATTTTATTTTGCTTTTTCATTTCATAATTCACCACATAATGATAACGACTAAATATAAAAACACACCTGACTGCGCTAAGTAATGTGTTTGGTTTTTGGCCACTGAATGGGTTGCATAAGTATAAATTATATTAACCAATTGTTCAGTACAATCCTCTGTAATTGACAACCATTAATTTTATACACATGAAAAGTTACTTCTGTACATTGGTATTGTATTTGTGCTGTTCAAGTAATAGTGAAGCACAGTTTGTGTATATGACCAAAGGCAATAACACAATTAAGTACAGGTATGATTATTCCGGCATTATTGAATCTTTGAAAAATAGCAGTGATGC
>JAYUTD010000600.1:0-2660 GCA_043755305.1 Saprospiraceae bacterium | reverse complement strand
TCTTCACCAAGTATACCATCGCTATCGCATATATTGCATGGATTGCATGCCAGACTTACAGGACCCACATCTCCAGGGGGTTTTACTTCAAGAATAAGCTCTACAGGAATGGATACACATCCATCTGTATTAGTGATAACAGCATACAATGTTTCTCCATTGCTTGGGTAAGGACTGAATACTTGATTTGTAAGTGCTATATCAGTATAATACGTGACAAATCCTACTTCAGCTCCAAGTATAAAAGGCTCCGCTTCATTAAATTCAAATATGGCTTGCCCAGACCCATCGTCACATTTTGACAATGTATACGGAGTAGCCTGAGGTTGCAATAAAAAATCAAAATCAACACTTCCACTGACTGTACCCACACAATTATTGGCGTCTTTGATGGAAAGTAATGTGAAATTTCCACTTGTGCCCGCAGCATTTGCCGGGATAGATATAGTCTTGGTTCCTGGATTGTATTGAGGAATTGGAAAGGTACTTGTGGTATAACAAATGGTAAATTTATCTACAAATGTAGCAATAGGAATGTTGTTTAAAACTATAGTTGGCAATGCACCGAATTGTGCAGAAAAACTTACTGTAAATGGAGGAGTACCACCAGAAATGTTGATGTCCACATCGCTGCACTCGCCCTGGCAGAGCATGCCTCCACCGACGAAGACTGCTTGTGGACTTGCAGAAACTGTAACATCCATGTCATCTGAAGGAGGTGGATACGCTCCAGCGCATCCGCCTGTTCCAGCTTTACCACTAAAAGTAAGGGTGACTGTACTCCCTAATTCCGAGGCATTTGGTGTATAAGTGGTCATAGGATTCGCCACATTTCCAAACACACCAGCTCCACCTGACCATGTGCCAGTACCCGATCCGGTTAAGTTTACCGAACTGAGGTTACATGTAGTTTTATCCGGGCCTGCACTTACGGCTTTGGGCGTGCCTTTGACTTTTAGGTTTTGGAAAAAGAAAGTTTCTGCTGTTGCTTTGTTGGCCGCATAAATTCTTATCTTTAGGGTGTTGCCATTTAAAGCTGGCGATGTAAATGTACCAGTGAAATTAGCTGCATTTGTCCCATGTATATATGCTCCAGGTGCATTTAAAACAAAAGGTCCGCCATTCAATGAATAGGCAAAGATTATCTGATCATGACTATTGTCAGGAATTGCCGAATTTGCGCAGCCTAAGACAGGAGCCCCGGGGCTATCGTCTTCGTATGCTGTGGAAGATGCAGAGTAATCAACCATATAAGTGACGTTCATGTAGGAAGAAATGTCTATTACTTCAAATTCAAAATAGCCATCTGTACTTCCACCAGGCGAGCCACCGCAACAATTAATACCATCAATATTGTTTACTTCAAATTGACCGCTGCCATTTATGTCGAAAAAATTAGGTGCCCCAACAGGACAAGTTTGACCCATTTTATCGCTAATCAGCAAGCAGCCTGGCAATGCATCTGCAAAAGTAACCTGAGCTGAAGTAAGCATTGGCAGTAAAAGAGAGAAAATCACAAAGTGTAGTCTAATTGACTTCATAAAAACATGTTTATAAGTGGTACAAATTTAATCCAATTTTCTTCAAAAACAGGCATGAAACCATATTATATTTACGCAAAGAAACGTGTGGGCACTGTTTCTTATCAATTTAACGAACATATGCCAATAAACCCTAATATATAATAACATATTTAAAAAGTAAGCTTCATATTTTGGTCAAGCATTAATTCATCCGCATTTTAGGGCATGTTTAAATTCAATTATACATATATCAAATAAATAATATAGCAAGTTGTGTAGATTATCCAAAATTTTAATAATTTTGTTTGACAAAACACGAAATAATCAATTTTATTCACTTTCAAAATTTTTTTAATTATGAATACCTATTTAGCAATTGTAATCGCAGGCTTAATCCCAATGGCGCTGGGTTTTGTGTGGTACCATCCCAAGGTTTTTGGTTCTGCCTGGATGAAATCTTTGGGGTTTACGGAAGACAGCCTGAAACAAGGCAATATGGCTGTAACCATGGGTTTAGGTACTTTGATCTCATTTGATCTCGCTTGGAAAATGAACGAGTGGTCCTCACATACGCAGCCAAATATGAGCCAATTTGTCCATGGTTTTTATCACGGAGCAATGGGTGTGGGACTTACGGCTGTATTGGTACTGACAAGCAATAGTTTGTTCCAAAGGCAATCATGGACCAATATTTTGGTCAATGCTGTTTATTGGATTTTAGCCCTGGGCTTGATGGGCGCATTCCTCTATTCTGTAGCCACTCCTGAGGTTCCGGTTGTTGGATAATTTTATTTTTAAATAATAATAACAATGCGTTTATGCTTATACATTAACGCATTGTTTTTTTTGTTAATCCGGAGATTTTTTTTAGCACAAGCCAAATAAAAAAACCACAAAAAAATAGATGAAAAGAAGTGAATTTATAGCAAACCGGTTAAAAGAAGTTTTGCTCGACGGACGTTGGATAGCCAATACAAATTATAAGGACCAATTACAGAATTTAAGCTGGACACAAGCAACGCACAAAATTGGTAGTTTTAATACCATTGCTGTGTTGACTTACCATATCAATTATTATTTGGCGGGGCTGTTGTATGCATTTGACCATGGAATACTCGAAATAAAAGACAAGTATAG
>JAYUTD010000599.1:0-2661 GCA_043755305.1 Saprospiraceae bacterium | reverse complement strand
ATCATAAAATGTAAAGCTATATTAGGATTAATAAAAAAAAGTAAATTTGCAGCAGGATTATCATTCAAAAATAGTCAACTTTTTTCAGGACGAGTCATGCCTTCAATCCTTGCTACTATTGATTTACCATTGATGGTAGTAACAAATCTACCATTGTTTAAATTCGGAGCTGAAATATTGGAAGCTGCTACGTGATAGGTCAAGATAGACTGAAGTGCTTTTTTATCTGATAGCAAGGCATTCAATACACCATCAGGCAATGCTTCAAAAGCCCTGTCGGTAGGCGCAAATACAGTATATGGTCCTTTGCCGGATAAGGTTCCGGCCAAATCCGCTGCTATAACTGCAGTTTTGAGTGTATTAAGTAGCGGTGAGTTAACTACTATATCGACTACTGTAGCCGGTGGCAACAATACTGCATCGATGACATGAACCACTCCATTGTCGGTATTGATGTCTTTGACTGTAACCTTAGCATTGTTTATAAAAATGGAACCACTAATAATTTTAACCACAACTTGTTTTCCATTTAAAGTTGTAACGTATTGATTATTGGAAAGAGACGAAGAACTTGCGCTACCTGAGACAACATGGTAAGTTAAGATTCTTGTTAAAGCGCCTTTTGGATCAGCTAAAAGTGCCGGGATGGTGCCTGCCGGCAATGCAGCAAAAGCGGCATCTGTAGGTGCGAAGACAGTAAAAGAACCGCTTCCTAACAATGTCTTGGTAAGTCCTGCAGCGCCTATGGCTGCCTCAAGCGTATTGTGGACAGCGCTATTTGCTATTATGTCCATAACGGTTGTTGGTGGTATCAAAACTGCGTCGATAACATGGACTATGCCATTCGTTGCCTTAATATTTCTAACAGTAATTTTAGAATTGTTGATGAATAAATTTCCACCACTAATTCTGGCCCTGACAGTTTTACCATTAAGCGTAGTAATTATTTGACCATTGGTTATTGCAGCAGCTTGAATTTTGCCGCTTGCTACATGGTATGTAAGAACTTTGGTCAATGCGCCTGATGGATCAGCTAGAAGTGCTGAAAGCGTTCCAGCGGGCAAGGCCGCAAAAGCCTGATCGGTGGGTGCGAAGACAGTTAAAGCACCTGGTGCCGATAGGGCTGGAGCAAGGCCAGCGGCTATTACAGCAGTTTCTAAAGTATTGTGAACTGGAGAATTCACCACAATATCAGTAATCGTTTGAGAATGGAGCCTAAAGGAAAAGAAGGCTACAATAAGCAATAAATTTAATTTCATGTTTTTTTCTGTTTTATCAATTATATAAATACATTCAACAAAACTTATGCAGGTACAAATAAAACGGTTGCCTGATGGTTCAAAAAAAATAACGGAATGCAATTTCAGGGATAGGGTAGGATTGAAATTGGGGCCTGTGTGATTTTTATTTACTATAGAATTAAACGTAAAAAACAATTCTCTGGCTTCAGTCTTTTGGTTTTTTTAGGATTTGGCGGTGGTATTTTTTATGGTGTATGGCTTATATCTGGATGGTCTTATGTGGAAAGGGCTTGGTGTAAATTAGCAGCTTTACACAGCATCGTATGGCTTTCTTCTTTGTTATTAATATAATTAGTGTGCTACTTATTTCAGGATAAAAAATCAATCAAATAATAAAGACAACAATTACTAAGTCTAAAACCCTTGCTTAAAACTGAAATTCAAAAAACGCACTCTTTGGCTTTCTACTTAAGATTTGCTTTCTGCCCATAAGTGCCTTGCTTTTTGCATATGTATTGGCCCAAACAGTTTTTAATTTTTAACGGATTTGATCTATGATTTTTATCAGAGGTTTATACACCAAGCCCGTCAAAGTTGCCATCCATCGATTAATGCTAGATTTCTTAAATGGAAAAGGCTGGTTTTTTGTAAGGGCCGAGCAGGAGAACCTATGCTATGAATTGGAATACCTTAGCTTTGCCGGAACAACAATGCTATTTACCGGAACAACAATGCTATCTACCGGAACAACATTACTATATACCAGAGCAAATCAACTATGTAACGGAACAACTCCGATATATGTCGGAGCAACTCCGGTATGTAACGGAATAACTCTGCTATATGTCGGAGCAACTCCGGTATGTATCGGAACAACTCTGCTATATGTCGGAACAACTCCGCTATATAAAGTAACAACTCTGCTATATAAAGTAACAACTTTACCATATGCTGTATTAACAATGTTATATACCGTAACAACTCTGCTATATGCTGCAATAAGTTCGCTATATAGTTTAACAACTTCACTATGCATCGGTACAAATCTTACATTAATGTTATTAGTATTTTATTAAAATTTAGTTTAAAATTTTCTTAAAATAAAAAGAATGACAAGTTTTTTGTAAACTTTTTTTTGCCTGATCCGTCATTCGATAAAAGGTGGAAGCCATAATTACACAGAGAAGATTGAGAGCATAAAAGTAGAGAAAGTATTGAAGCATCGCTTCCACATTTGCAAAACGGAAAAACAATTGCTGGTCTATATTACCTGGTTTTTTGTAGCAGTAGCATGTGTACGTTTATCCATGCTACTGCTCAATCAGTAAGAAAATGTTTTGGCATACTATGGTGTACAAAAGACCAATTGTGGTACCTGGTGGGTCCTTATAGCAGTGTAAATAAAAAAATAGTATAATGA
>JAYUTD010000598.1:0-6649 GCA_043755305.1 Saprospiraceae bacterium | reverse complement strand
AGACCCATAATTTATCCTTGGCACATAGCCCACTTCAGCTTTGTAATTATTACCTACTCTTTCCGCTTGAAGACTCAGGTTCCAATGCTTGACTGAATAATTGATATTTCCGGCAAAGACACCGTCATTGGTATTGTCTTTAGATCCAAATGACCTTAGCATCATCAACTTGCCTCGCCATACATTGTCAGACGAAGCAAGGTTATATTCCAGGGCTAAGTTGCGATTATACTTTGGGTCTGTTTCACCATTCGAAGGAATACTGCCGATTGCGCCAAGTGTTTCTTTATTGACAAACATGGCAGCAATATTTGACCTTGAGAAAATTCTGCGTTGTATGGCAAACACCCCAAAATTTTGACTGGGTGCCACGTTGTCAACTTTGCCTGTCTGCATATCCATTGCACCAATGCGCCAATCTTTATTGAGTTTTCCACTTACTCTGGCGCCAAATAATATTGGTACATCAAGGCCAATTCTTCTTGAAAAAAATGGCCTGATATTTTGGTAGCCGAAGCTGGTGAACAGGTCACCGTTTTCAATAAAAAATTGCCTTCGTTCCGGAAAAAACAATTCAAACCGATCGAGGTTGGTTTGTTGCCTGTCCACTTCCACTTGCGAAAAGTCCGGGTTTACAGTGAGGTCAAGATTCATGGATGAAGTCAGCCCTACTTTTGCGTCAAGTCCTATGTCTGAGCCTAATTTCGCAGAGACACCATTTTCGTTGTTTGAATTTATTCTTTGGGCAAAAAATGGGATCACTGATATATTGGGTCCCGCTGGTGGCGGAGCCTTATCCCATATAAGATTGCCTGTATAAGCAAGAGAGGCAGTAGGAAATTGTCTTGGCACCGGAGCCCAGGCAGATTTTTCTGTGGTCTTTAAATCATTGCGACTGAAGTTAACACCCCAGGTTTTTATACCTTTTTTGTACCTCATGGTCTTGAATGGTATGGATACCTCCCACACCCATTTGTCATCATTGTGTTTGACCTCCATTTTCCATTTATTTTCCCATCCCAGATTAGCCTGTCCGCCTTCAAAGATCAAGCCATCCCATTGCGCACCCATAGCATTGGATCCAAAAGTAAATCCATTGGTCTGGTCATCAAACGGGTCGATGAATATGACGTCATTGTCGTTTTTCTGAAAATTGAAATCGCGTTTCAGGGATTCCACCATATATGGTCCGGGGAGCTTATCGTGGTTGACAAATAGAATATATATATTTTTGTCATCATAAGTCATTCTCACTTCAGTATTTACTTTTGCCCTGCTGGTATCCATAGGAAGGACCTGATAAAAATCAGACACCATTGGTACATCCTGCCACGCCGCATCGTCACCCACACCATCCACTACAATGGGCTTAATGCTTCTCTGCATTTTATATTCGTAACCGGCATTGATCTTTTGGGAATTACACACCTCGGGCAATACCAAAATACTAATTAAAATAAAAAACAGGTGTTTATGCATGCGATTGACAAAATATAAGGGGCAAAGTTACTGATTCTTTTATATTACCGTAAATAAAATTGAAATAAGCGTATAATCTACTCCTTGCTTTGCCTGTTGAATCCTTAATTGTTCTCCCAATTCATACCTGACATATCTATTCCTTGCATTTATAAATGGACGGCTATTTTCTGCTTGTATTTTTAAACTATTATAAGTTTAATGGTCAACCAAAAGATTTTACCGCATTCTTTTCAATTGGCTTCAGCTTCCAAAAACTTGCTTTTCAATGCAATTGCATTGCTCGACGCTATGGTTGCTTTACCTGATTTTACTGCCACAATGCTCGAATTTAAAGCGGGGATATTTTTACTGTCACTACATACCAATGCCAAATAAAAAGAAAATAAGCTCATTGGTGTCTAGCATTTAATGGAAAGTGTCAATTTATAAATTTTTCGAAAATTACCCTTGCAATACTCAAGACCCTTCAACCCAGAGTTCGCATCAAATGAGCTGACATAATTTTAGCAGCTTTTAACAATACCACTACTTTGTACTATATTTACACAATAAAAACTTTAAAAATGAAATCTTTGGTTCTTGCAGCAATTATTGCCGCAGCATCTTACCTCATCTATGCCAAAACATCTTCACCCGGCGCCCAGGTTAAAGAAGACAAATTTAGCCAGCTTTGGCATGATGGTAAAGCTGAACTGTCTAGCTTTGATTTAGAACAAAACAGGTATGGCGAAATACATAAAGGCTATGCCGTGCTTGTCTATGTCACGGAAGATTTTTCAAAAGCGAAACAAGTAAAACTTGACGACGCCCAAAAAGCGGGAAAAGACAAGCAGCCCATTTTGAAATTGAATGCCACCAAATCATTCCTTACAGGCATCTATCCTTATACCATTATCAATTCAATTTTTACGCCTGTTGACTTATCCGGTACTGTCAAGACTTCATGCTCTGTGCAAGAGTGGTGCGGCCACACTTATATGCAAGTAAATAAAACCAATGAAGGATACAAGACCCAGCAGTTTTCCTACTTCGAATCGGAAGGATATAAAACATCCACATTGGCCGCCACCTTGCTTGAAGACGAATTGTGGACGATGCTCAGAATTGACCCTTCAAAAATACCAATCGGCAAAGTAAAGCTAATCAGAGGCAATCAAGCGGTAAGGCTTATGCATAAAGAATGTGAGGCAGTGCAAGCTTCTATCGAAAAAGGAAGTATGGTTTTGGAAAATGGCTCAGCCGTATCCTTCATTTCCATCGATTTTACAGACCGCAAATTAATCCTCTATTATGAAAAAAACTTTCCATACAAGATTCAAGGCTGGGATGAAACGTATGCAGAATTCGGTGGCAAAACTTTGACCACAAAAGCCAGACTCAAAAAAAACATGCGACTGCCTTATTGGAAATTGCACAATAATGCGCATAGTGTATATCGGGATTCTCTGGGTTTAAATTAAATGAACACATTATGAACAATCTTTATGGTGATTTAAGCCGGGTCTACGAAGCCATGTACCAAACTTTTATCAATTACGAAGAGGAGTATGCCTATTATTCTGCCATTTTGAATAAATATAGCTGCCACAGCGTTGCCGAAATTGGTTGTGGCACAGGGCAATTGGCGCAGTATTTTTCAAATGCAAATATGGATTATGTGGGCATAGATCTGAGTGAAGATATGCTCCATATGGCAAGGTTAAAAAATCCTGCTGCTACTTTTGTCATGGCCGATATGCGATTATTCAAACTCAATCATAAGGTAGATTCTGCTATGATTACAGGCAGAACAATAAGCTACCTTATCACCAATAATGATGTATTCAATGCATTTGTGTCCATTGGCCACAATATGAATGACGATGGTATACTGGTGTTTGACTGCATTGATGCGAGCAAGTTTATTCCTTTAATAAATGGAGGCCATACCATAGAACACAAGGCCAATTTTGGTGGTATAGCTTACCGGCGCATAAGCAAGTGGAAAATTAATTTAAATGGCAGTTGGCTGTTTGACTGGAACTCTGGCTATGAGAAGCTTGAAGGTGAGGATAACTGGACAAGTATTGGCACCGACGATTCTACAATAAGGACATTCACAAAAGAAGACATCGACATTTTTTTGAATATATGCGGCTACGAAATCTTAGAGCTGCATGACCGAGACAGCTATGCATTTGACACTTTCGTAGTTGTGGCAAAGAAAAAGTAAAAACAAAAAAGTTAATAAATGGCTATAAACAAATCATCCTTTGAAAACAAGAACCAAAAATTAGCAAACCCGCAAACTTTTGCGCTGCGCTTAACAAGGTATTTTTTATTTAGTTTGGCTTTAATAGCATTTTCACTAGCCATAGGTACTATTGGTTACCATTATTATGGTGTAAGCTCCTGGGTAGATTGTTTCTACATGTCAAGCATGATTTTGACAGGCATGGGGCCTGTTGTAGAAATGCATTCAGATGCAGGTAAAATCTTCTCTTCCTTTTATGCCTTGTATAGTGGAGTCGCATTTCTGAGTATTACAGCCGTATTTTTATCGCCCATCATTCACAGATTACTACATATCTTGCATATAAATAAAGATGAAAAAGAATGACATTGGCAGTGGAACGAATCAGCAGAATATCGATAGATTTGTGTAAACATGGATCTTGCCAATAGGGTCAAGGATTATTTTCTACATTTGACTCAAATGATTAGATTACTAAAATAATATCAAAAAATATCTAACGAAATAAAATAACTATTTGTCTTAAAGTAAAAATTTAAAATGTTTAAATAGCCTATAATAATTTGTCTTGTGCTCTTCACTTTGTCATGCAATAAAGAGGAAAAGCTATTTAAAGAAAACAGAAATCAATCTTTAAACGAATTCAAATGTATTTCAAATCTTGCAGATAAATCACTGACTAAGGACGAAGTATTAAAGCATATCTATGGCAGCTAGCAATTGCGGGGTATCATCACTATGCTACCCAGTGAGACTGTGCCCAATATAAAAGTTACTTTTAAAGATATACTAGGAGCGCCTATAGACAAACAAGTAGCTGACATACTTATAAATGAGAAACCTGTAGGGTTTGTATTTTATTCATTAAAGGAATACCTCAATGATAATCTCAGCTATGTGTTAATTCAATCCGATAGCATTTATATTGGAAACACCAAAGAATACAATTTCATAAGAGGTGGCATCAGAATTTGCTCAGATGAGTTGATGATAGACAATAGAATAGCTAGTGATAGTCCCGGCTATTTGTTCAAGAAAATATAAATTTGAAGAGCATCTGTCCTTATGCCATGAAAGACAGATGCCTTTCAACTAAAGCACTTTCTTTATATAGTCGTAAAATTCTTTTTTTAATTCACCAAAAAGGTTTTGTTGGGTTTCCATGCTATCTCTTAACATAGTGTGGTCTTTAAAATAGACATGATCTATGGCAATAGGATGCTCTTCAGCGTAGTTGGCCAATTGCTTTTCAAATGACCTTACATCGTGCTTTAGAATATCAATCACTTCCTTATGTCTTATAAATTGGTTTTGAAAATGCTCAAGATGGGCTTTGATTTCTGTATCCGTCCACTTAACAATAACTTCTTCCAGCCTTTTGGTAAATATTTTCAACTCTTCTTCCCAAAATTTCAATTCATTGAGCCATAAAGTATGGTGAAAATGCAGGTCTGAAAGGTAGATTTTTTTTTCTGTCATAATTGCTTTGTTTTTATCAAACAAATATACTTAAAAAAAAGAAAATTGCAAACAATTACTATCATTTTACTTTATGACCATGATCAGTGAAATAATCTTTTTTAAAGAATACAGCTTTACCAGCAATTGCGGATAGTCACTTATTGGGTATTTTTTCGCAAATCAGTTTCCCATTTATATGTATACCTATAATCCATGCATGTGCAAAGTTATTTTTGTCCCAAATTCCCCTGTCGATATTTTCAGTTCACCATTAAGAAATTTGGCTCGTTCCTGCATATTGACCAATCCATTGCCTCGTTTAATAAGCTGTGGATCAAAGCCAACGCCATTATCATTAATCGATATAGCTATTGTTCTGCCTATTGACTCTTCTGACAAAGTGACCATTGTGGCTTTAGCGTACTTGCCTATATTATTGATGGCTTCTTTGAATATGAGGTAAAAATGCCTTTTTTGTTCTATATCTAATATGATCTCCGTTTTCAGTTCATCAAAATTTGATTTAATCTCTATGCCTAATGGTTCTAATGTTGAAATGGCATACTCCTGAATTCGGTACATGACATCTTCAATCTTATCATTTTTGGGATTGGCATTCCATATAATCTCAGACATATTATTCATCACTTCTGCCATTTTATTAACTATGGTGTTGAATGCCGGTTGATCAGGGTTGGACATAGCCTCTGCTTCACTCAGCAATTTTATATGTGATAGGTTGCTACCCATGTCATCGTGAAGGTCTCTTGCAATACTTAACCTTACTTTCTGCAGTCTTTCAAGTTCCTCAATTTTCACTCTGTACAAATAATACATTAACAAGCACATAGATAGAATACACAAACCAATAAACCACAAGGTCTGATAAAATGGCGGCAAGATGGAAATATGAAGTAAAAATGGCTCTTTATTCATTGTACCATAGCAGTTGGTTGATACTACTTCAAGGAAGTAATCTCCTTTTCCTAAGCCATCAAAACTAAGTACATTACCATTCATCTTTTTCCATTTGTGGTCATGCTTGATCTTGTAGAAATAACCATTTTCAATGCTGTTGTTAAAACTAAAGTTGGAAAACTCCAATTGAAGTGAATTCTGATGACTTTTCAGTACCAAGGTCTTACCTTGATGAGGAAATTCCTTTAAATCGTAATTTGCAATAAAGATATCACATAACTTTACTTTTGCTGGTATAAACTTATTCACTGAGTCAACCTCAAAGTAGTCTAATTGATTGATTCTCGGTATATATATTCTTCGGCTTTGCTCTGAATAAGAAAGACCAGTGATATCCACACCTATATTAGAATTTACATGGTTGAAATCCATTATTTGCTCGCTGCCGAGGTTATAATTGAGTATCCCATATTTCGTGATGTACCAAAGTTGGTTATTCCCAATTATTTGGCCTTCCCTTAAGTCTTTGCTTTTCCATGAAAATTTATTGGAAAC
>JAYUTD010000597.1:0-2663 GCA_043755305.1 Saprospiraceae bacterium | reverse complement strand
TGGCAACCCGCGATGGTATTTTCATCATATGGGCCTTGGGGAGAGTATAGGGTTTTCAACATTGCAGAGCCAAAGCAATACAAGTGTTTACAATACCGGAAGCAATCAATTAATAGGCGGAGTTCACATGGCACTCATGGGCGATCCATCTTTGCGCTTGCATATGGTATACCCGGTGACCAATCTGACAGCAACACAAACAGAAGCAATGGTACAGTTAGATTGGACTGCTTCCACTGATAATAATATAATCGGGTACAATGTATATCGATCAGATAGCCTTTACGGAACTTACACTAAACTGAATGCTTCTCTCATTGCGTCGACAAACTATACGGACAACATGCCTTTGTTGGCTACGGATAATTTCTACATGGTGAGAGCAGTAAAATCTGAAATCACTGCATCGGGCAGCTATCAGAATCTGAGTGAAGGCCAGTTTATAACCAAAACTGTGGTTAAAACTTTTACATTTTCAGGAGATGGCAATTGGAGTACAACTGGAAACTGGGTCAATGGCCTCAAGCCTCCAACTACATGTCCTGCAGGATACACCATCGTCATTAACCCAATCGCCGGAGGGCAATGCGTGCTTGATGTTACCCAAAATATATCCGCCGGAGCAATTTTTGTTATCCTCCCTTCAACATCGTTTTTATTGTCTGGGGATCTATTCATCCACTAAACCTGCCTATCTGCCAAAATTGTATTGTATGCATTAATCTTGCAAAAGGTCAAATTTTTTTTCAAAAGATCCGTTATGAAATAAATTATGCAGGCCAAAACCATATATTGCAATCAAAATAATAAGGCATTCCAATCAATTTAAGGGAAAACAAATACTTATGCAAAGACGAAAATTTATAATAGATAGTTTAACCGGTTTGCCGGTCGTATTATTGACACCGACACTATTGGCAAGCTGTGAAAAAGATGCAGATACGGGTCCCAATGGTAAAACTGTAATCGTCATCGGAGCAGGAATTTCAGGACTGGCTGCTGCCAAAAAATTAAAAGAAAAAGGATTTACAGTCATGGTTTTGGAGTCAAATTTTAAAGTAGGTGGTCGCATAAGCACCGACAGAAGTCTTGGCATTGCCTTTGATGAAGGTGCAAGTTGGATCCATGGCCCCAAGGGGAATCCTATTACGGATTTGGCTAAGCAATCCGGAGCAAATACCTTTTTGACCGACGATGATAGCGTGGCAATTTTTGGTACGAATGGAGCTGCCTATGATGACAATGTATTGACTAACGCCGAAAATCAGTTTAACAGTGCTGTGACCGCAGTAAGAAATGCAGGGTCGCAGACCCAGTCTTTCCAAAGTGTGTTTGAATCACTTTATCCTGCTCAGGCTGACAATGTCCTTTGGAAATATATGCTTTCTGCTTTTTTGGAATTCAATACAGGGGCAGACATTTCGAAATTATCCTCTAAATATTTTGATGACGATGAAGAATACAGCGGTGCAGATGTAATAATTACCAACGGCTATGATAAAATCACAGACAACCTGGCCAACGGCTTGGACATAAAGTTGAACACCAGAGTTACCAATATAAACTATGCAAATAACAAAATAAGTGTACCAACCAATGGCTTTAATTTTGAAGCGGACTATGTAATAGTGACCGTACCTTTGGGGGTTTTGAAAAAAAATACCATTTCATTTACCCCGGCACTTCCTGCGGATAAAGCAAATGCAATCAACCAGACCAATATGGGCAATGTAAACAAATTCTTACTTATTTGGAATACACCGTTTTGGGACACCAATTTGCAATACATTGGCTACACTCCTGACACAAAAGGCAAGTTCAATTACTTTCTCAACATCAAAAAATTTACCCCTGCAAACGGGCTCGTAACTTTTGCCCTTGGGGATTATGCTACTACAACGGAGAGCATGACCGATACTGAAATCACAAATGAAATAATGCTGCATTTAAAAGGCATCTATGGCAATGACATTCCCAATCCCATAAATTTTTATAGAACAAAGTGGGGCCAAAACAGCAATGCTTATGGTACCTATTCTTATGCCACCAATGGTTCTACTTCTGCTGACTTTGATACCATGGCAAAAAGTGTTAACAATAAACTATTTTTTGCCGGCGAGCATACAGAAAGAGACTACCGTGGCACAGTCCATGGAGCATATTTAAGTGGCATAAGGGAAGCCAACAAAATAATAGACCTTCAATAATACCAAATAATGGTAAAATCAGGTAATGCACTTTTAGGGTCTGCTTACAAGGTTTATGACAATAAGGGCATTGTGGTTTTGAATGGAATAATACATTCTCAAAACACAAAAATTGAACTCGGTCATTTACCCCAAGGCATATACTCGGTTTCCATTGGCGAAATCAGTTGGCAGACAGATAAAGTAATAAGAATGTAATCCTGGCCTTGAAACAATCATCTACATCTTTATTAATGGCTGTATTTGTGGCCATACGCAAGTATACGACAGTGCTACAATCCTAAGACAATAAGGTTTTATTGCATAATTGGACTACAATACGAATGGGTGTATGACAAATTGCAGAAAAAGACTTTATGGTTTTTTTGCAAAGTCTAAGCCTCACAAAGTTTTGTTCGGTAACAAAACTAAATTGTGCTTTTTTAGCACAATTTTGCTGCGCATCGTTTTGTCATC
>JAYUTD010000596.1:0-2664 GCA_043755305.1 Saprospiraceae bacterium | reverse complement strand
GTGAGTCATGTGATTGCGATCCAAATCAATACACAGGCATGGCGGTCATTACTTGTAATGCCCTACCAGGATCAAATAATCCTGTGGCAGCCATCATGGATGTAAGAAAAAATTCAACGGCGCCTCGAGGATCAGATTGGGCAGACGAGATAAATATCATACGGCCTAAAAACTGGACAATAGATTCTATAGGACAAGTATTTTCTGTAGCAATAGACAATAAGACAAACAATATATTCCTTGCAACGAGCGATGTGTATGACACACGGTACAATCAAGATATATTTGGATCAGGACAAATCTTCATAGCAAGACCGCCACAATTTAGAGCAGTACAATTTGTGAGTTTATTCAATACTGGTGGCAATCTCAATGGCATAGGAGGTATCATCTGGGATAAGATGAACAATCAGCTGATAGCAAGCAACCTTGAAGATGGTAAGCTTTACAGGATATCAAGTGCTGGGTCAATAGTAGAGACCTATGATCCGTGGAAAGCAGATGACCAGGAATTTGGGTTGACAACAGCCTCAGAGCAAGTGTGGGGTCTTGGCTACAATAAAGAGAACAACAGATCAAAAGTATATTTCGCGAGAATAGGCAATGGAGAGCGGTCAATCTATTCAATCACAATGGACACAGATGGCTCATTCCCAGCGAAGGGCAGTGAGGCTAAAGAAATATCCAATCTGCCAGGAGTAGGCTTGAGGGTAACCGACATAGAATTCTCACAAGACGCCAATAAGATGCTGGTAGCGGAGAGAGGTACCTACTTTACTACAGGAGCACACGACAGCAGGGTGATGAGGTTCAATAGAACAGGCTCATCATGGAGTTATGGTTTGAAATACCAGGTGGGTGCGAATGTCCAGGATGTTTATCCAAATGTTCCAATCGTGGCACCAGGAGAAACGGCCGCAGGTGGGGTAGATTTCGGCTATGGAGAGAGTGGCGGAGTCGTGAATAAGAATTGTGATGCCCTAGTATGGGCAAGTGCAAACTGGATGAGGACACCGGATGGTAATTTGTATTATGGTTTACAAGGTATGAATGCCAATGGCAATAATATTTACAACCATCCAACAGCGCCGAACATGAAGACAGACATCATTTTAGATTTTGATGGTCAGTACGACAGCTTCAATGACAAAGGTTCGCTAGGTGATGTAGAAATATTCAGATGTGAGGGCAGCACTACTTCCACATTAGCAGACATAGAAGGCAAGATAACAGATATGTTGTCGAAGCCAATATCTAATGTAAATGTATCGATTACATCGATATTGCCAGAGTATCCAAAATTCAAGATGACTAATGGAAACTATGCATTTAATGTATTAAGCAATAATACTTATACCATTATACCTACAAAGGCAGATGATTACATGAATGGAGTGAGCACCCTGGATTTGGTATTGATCCAAAGACACATATTGGGCATCAGCAAATTGACCTCACCTGAAAAATTGTTGGCAGCAGATGTAAACAAAGATGGTAAAATAACTGCAAACGACCTGGTAGAGTTGAGGAAATTGATATTAGGAATGGAGGCAAAATTGTCAAAGAACGACAGTTGGACATTTGTACCTAAAGCCTATGTATATCCGGAACCAACAAAACCATACGATGCCCCAAGGAGTATCACGGTAAATATATTAAGTGACGCAAAAGATGCAGATTTCCATGGCATCAAGATAGGAGATGTAAACTTGGATGCAGTAGCGGCTACAGGCGTATCGGCAGACAACAGAACATCCAATAGCTTGAAACTAGAAGCAGAAGACAAAGAAGTAAAAGCAGGCGAGATCGTGACATTGGATGTAACAGCGGCCAACTTTGCAGAAATCTTCGGTTACCAGTTTACAGCTAAGTTGTCAGGGGTAGATTTAATAGATATAAAGAGTGGAGCAATCGATATCGAAAACACTTACGGCATGCCTTTAGCCAACATACTGACCATGTCTTATGCAAGCGTTAAAGCAGTAAATGTAAATGCCAATGAAGTATTGTTTACCATCGTAATGAAAGCGAAAGAAAATGGAAGAACCAGCAACATGATAAAAATAGGTTCAGATGTTACGAGAGCAGAATCCTATGCAGGAGCAGACATGACTACCAACAAGTTGGAACTGAACTTTAGAACAAATGGAGAAGTATCAGAAGGATATGCATTGTACCAGAATGAGCCAAATCCATTTAAATCTACCACAACAGTAAGATTCAATATGCCATCAGCTGCTATGACTACGATTACATTGACAGATGTAACCGGAAAAGTAGTAAATGTGAAGCATGTAGATGCAGTACGAGGTATGAACAAAGTGGAATACAACAGAAATGATGTACCAGTGAGTGGAGTAGTATACTATACAGTTTCAAGTGGTGAATTCACGGAGACAAAGGCGATGATAGTGATAGAATAAATGAATACCAAGCAAATTCAAAAAACAGGCCAGTTAGAGTAATCTAACAGGCCTGTTTTTTAAAAAAAATAGGAGACTTGGAAAGAAAGTGACACACTTTTTCTAACAATCCCAAATAACCACTGACACACTTTTTCTAACATTCCCCAAATTCCCCGGATCAGTCACCTAAAATCTTCCTGACTAATTCTGCATTTATTCAGCGAAACTCGATTGCGCTTCAACAAAACTCGATTGAGAT
>JAYUTD010000595.1:0-6662 GCA_043755305.1 Saprospiraceae bacterium | reverse complement strand
ACTGCCAGAGCGCTAAGCGGATGGAATGGCCTTGATGTCAATAATTTGTGTGGTACAGTTGCTTTTATACCCACATTTTGGGATGCCGGCGTGAAAGTTATTTTTGGAAAAACAGGAAATTTTGGATACAATGAAGTAATAGACCTTTTGTTTACCGAAAGGCCAATACAGATAAGTGAATACATCACTCGAAAAGTGTACAAGAGCTTAGTCAATCCGGATGTCAGTGAAGTTGTAGTAAAAGATTTGGCTAGAATATTCAGAGAAAATAATTTCGAATTGGCTCCTTTGCTAAAAGCTATGCTAAGCAGCGAACATTTTTTTGATGCGGCTACCATATCTACTATTATTCCGGGACACATAGAATTTTTTATGGCTTTTCTCAATGAAATGAACTATACCGATGACGACCAGATCATGACATTATTGGCTTACAGCGGGATTGATTATGACCAACAAATGTTCAGCCCTACGGACGTATCAGGATGGCCGGGCAACAGGTCATGGATTACCTCCAGTTCGTTGCCGTATAGGATAGAGGGGATTAGAAATTTAATTGGTTACTACTATGCCAAGAATGGCAATAGTCTGGAAGAATTGAGGAATCTCGCAAAGGCATTGACTAGCGAACAAAGTAATGTACAGGTGGTAACCAAATCTATAGTTGATTATTTTTTGCCAAAGGGATTGCAAAATGCTATTGATTACAATGACGCAATTGTAGTGTTTAAAGCCGATGTGCCGGAAAATTACTTTACAAGCGGACAATGGAATCTGGAATGGGAGTATGCTCCACTGCAAGTATATCTTTTGATAAATTATATTGCCAATCTTCCGGAATTTCAATTAAGATAACTTCCAAAAAAAATTAATGAGATGAAAACGCAAAAAGATATGCCCAATAAAACAAATACTAACGTGAATGATATGCACGAAATGGACCACCATTATTGGAGCAGAAGAAATTTTATAAAAACACTCGGACTTACCGGAGGGATTGGTATGGCTATGGGCGGCTTTAACATAGACGCCATGGCCGGTATTCCTATGCTACTGGCTACTTCAGGCGGAGTCAATGACAGAATATTGGTACTTGTTCGCCTCAAGGGAGGCAATGATGGACTCAATATGATCATACCATTGTTTGACTATAGCAAATACAAATCCAAAAGACCAACTATTGCTATTCCTCAAGCCGATATTATTAAATTGGACAATGATGGCGCATTTGGCATTCCAAAAACAATGAATGCTATAAAAAAGATGTGGGACGATGGTCAGATGAAAGTCATTAATTCGGTAGGATACAGCGACCACAATCTTTCCCATTTCACTTCAGCAGACATCTGGAATTCTGCCAACAGCGCTATAGAAACTGACAGTGATAAATCCGGATGGCTAGGCCGGTATATATTGGATCAAAACCCTGATTTTCTTAATAATCTGCCCACTATACCAGCAGCCATCAAGGTGAGTAGTGGCAGTAACATTGCCTACCAAAACAGCGACAGAATAGACCTTGCTGTAAACTTTAATACACCCGATAGATTGATTGAAGTGGCTACAAAAGGATTCTTATTTGATACAGTAAATCTTCCTGACAATTGCTACTATGGCGATCAAATTGGTTATTTAAGGGCTATCATGAATGTGACTTATAAGTATGCTGCCCCAATTAAAGAGGCGTACACCAAAGGCCAAAACCAGGTGACTTATAGCAACAATGAATTGAGCAGACAATTGGCTATTGTAGCAAAATTAATAAAAGGCAATCTTGGCACAAAACTATACATGGTTACCCTTGAAGGATTTGATACCCATGAAAATCAAAATCAGGACCATCCAAAATTGATGAATACACTTTCTGCTTCTATAAGTGAATTTTATAGCGACCTGGCAAAAACCGGCAAAGACAAAGAAGTGCTGTCAATGACTTTTTCGGAATTTGGGAGAAGGATCAGTGAAAACAATGGCGGCACAGACCATGGCACTGCCGCACCAGTCATGCTCTTTGGGCCGGCGCTCAATGGAAATGATATATTGGGCAAAGATCCCGATTTAAACAATGTTGACAGCAATGGTAATCTAAAACATGGTACCGATTTTAGATCAATCTATGCCACAATACTAGAGCAATGGTTGTGTCTTGATCCTATGTCCGTGGACAATGTGCTCGGAGACTACTACGATAGAATGGATGGTCTGGGATTTGATTGTACAAGTGTGGACACAAAAAATATTGTGCTTGACACTAAAATCCTACACAAAGCCAGACCGGATGGTATAGGCGGTTACCATATTGAATATGAATTGGTAAAGCCCGGTCTTATTACAGTAGAAGTGTACAACATAATGGGGCAAAAGGTGGCTACGTTGGTAAATGAATACCAATCAGCCGGCAAACATAGTGCCCAGTTTAATAATTACAATACAGGACTCTCCATGAACGTATTTGTGTATAGAATCAAAGCAGGAAACGCAGGTGTCAGCGGCAAATTTATTGGTTAAAACAGGCTTCATTTGATAAAGTGGGTGTAAGAATTCACCAGACCTATCAAACCAATAATTAAAACAGATACAATTGAAAATAGCCTAAAACTTGATTGGGAAAAACGTCTCAGTAGCTCCTTGCCAAAATAAGAACCAACAATGCTTATGATGAGCAAAATAAACGCTTTTTCATATAAGGCCGGAGTGATATAACCTTTATTAAAATAGACTATTGATCTGGAAAGATCCACCCCAAAATCAATCATTGCTGAGGTGGCTACAAATTTTTCAATGCTTAAATTATAGCTTGCCATAGTAAGGCCCCGTATCGCGCCGCCGGTGCCCAGAAGCCCTGCTGTAAATCCACTCACCACACCTCCAATAATTCCATTGACTTTTGTCGGCATGATAGTGCTATTGTGTTTTATCAGCAACAATAAACTCGACAATATTAAAAATACATTTAACACCAAATTTAGTATAGCAGAGTCAAAATAGCTTGTCAAATAGCTACCGATAACCACAAAGAGGATTGAAGGAAGACCAAGCCACAAAAACAATTGCATGTCAATACCTTTCTTAAATAAAATTATCTTGCTTAAATTGGAAGCTACATGAAAAAGTGCTGTCAGCCCCAACACCATTTCAAAATTGAAAAAAAAAGAAGCTATAGGAACAAAGTAAACTGAGGAACCGAATCCCCCAATTGTCCCAACAATTTCAGCTATAAGGCTTAGTAATATAAAAATAAACAAAGAAGTTTGCAAAAGTTTAATATTTTTAATCGAGTATAAATAAAATGGAAAAATACAATTTTATGCTCAATTACACTTCTTTATTAAAAACAATATTTAAAGGATGAAGCATTGTAAAAATAACAATGCTTTCTATAGACCTAAATGTATTTAATTGAATCTCAAAGGTTCAAAGCACCACAATATATAATTTCAACTTTTGATGAAACTTCAATTGCTACGAAAATAAAAATAGGCTCGATGATTCATACAACATGGTAGTTGCACAAAAAACCGAGCCTATGGTCGCTCTTTTCTAACATTATTTATTGGCAATCTAAAAACAAAAACAATATTATTAAACTCGTGGAAAACAATAAATTATATGGAGCATTCTTCATTAATTCAACAGTTTCCAAAAAGAAAGAAAAGAGCATTTTTCGAGTTTACGAAACTAAAACTTTAACTAAAAATTACATTTAATGAATTAAAAAACCCTTCGTAACACCACAAATATAATTAGACTAGCGTTGCCTTAGCAATGACACAGGTCATCTGAGGCAGTGACATCTATCAATTTTCGTTTACTTGGCTAAACGTACTTTTACACCGAATTGAAATCAATGGATGTATATGACTACTGACACCCCGTTAACAAAAACAGTCTGCAAGCATTGTCTTGATGAAATCAAAGGCAACAGCATAAAGTACGACGAAGAGGTATTTTGCTGTCAAGGCTGCAAGCTGGTATACCAATTGATTGCCGATAACAATTTGATGGATTACTATACGATAGATGAAAAACCGGGGCTATCGCTTAGAAAACAATACATTGATGATCTGGCTTATCTATCCAATACTGAAATTGTAGCCAAGCTTAGCCGTGAAATTGCCCCAAATTTACATTTGGTCTATTTCACTATTCCTCAGATACATTGCTCTTCGTGCATTTGGTTGTTGGAAAAATTGTACAAAATAAATTCAGGTATCTATTCGTCAGAAGTCAACTTCATGAAAAGAGAAGTTGAGATTAGATACAATCCAACCGTAATAAGTCTAAAAGGAATAGTAGAGTTGCTGAGCAAAATTGGGTACAAACCAAAAATAGACATAGCCAAAAAAGTCGATGCATCTTATGACCAAACGTTGGCCACTAAAATTGGCATAGCAGGATTTGCATTTGGCAATATAATGTTGTTTAGCTTTCCGGAATACCTGGGTCTGGAGCAAGCAAGTTTTAAATCATGGTTTTCCTGGCTCAATTTATTGCTTTCCATACCAGTGGTTTTTTATGCAGGTATCGACTATCTGAAACATGGCTACCAAAGTATAAAATTCAAGACGTATGACATCAATATTCCCCTGGCATTAGGAATTATTGTGATGTTATTGGTCAGTGTATTCCAGATTGTCTCAGGCAGCGGTTCAGGTTACATAGACAGCCTTTCCGGCTTGGTGTTTTTCTTACTTATAGGCAAGTGGTACCAACAGCGAAGCTTTGAGTATCTTTCTTTCGAAAGAGATTACAAGTCCTATTTTCCAATATCGGCAGCTGTCATCAAAGAAGGCAAAGTAAAAAATATAAGTATCGAGCAGATTATAGAGGGCGATGAGTTGATTATCAAAAGCAACCAAATTGTACCGGTAGATGGTACCTTGCTTTCTGATATGACTATGCTTGATTACAGTTTTGTCAATGGAGAAGAACAGCCCCAAGTCGTAACAAAAGGTGAAAATATTTATGCCGGTGGAAAATTAAAAGACAAAAGCATTCATTTGATCGCAAAGAATGGGGTCCAAAATTCTTACCTGGTTAGTTTATGGAACAATGCAATATTTCAAAAAGAAGAAAAACATAAAACACTTACAGACCGCCTTTCAAAATATTTTACCCTTGGTATACTGATGATTGCGACCGTCAGTTTGATCTACTGGTTGCAATTTGATACAAACAAAGCGATAAATGCTTTCACAGCAGTGCTTATTGTAGCATGTCCATGTGCGATTGCACTTACAACTCCTTTTATCAATGGAAATTTGCTCAGATTGCTTTCAAGACAAGGCATATTTCTCAGAAACAGCCAGGTTATTGATAAAGCTGCAAGTATACAACACATTATTTTTGATAAAACCGGCACTATTACGTCTCAATTTGACAAAGATTTATATTATCATGGTAAGTTGTTAACAAAAAAGCAAGAGCAATTGGTCCATGCACTTGTCTTTCAATCCATTCACCCGCTTAGTGTAGCCATTGAACAAATTCTGCGCAGTGACACAATACTTGAGGTAGAGAATTTTAAAGAAACCGAGGGCCTCGGCATTGAAGGTATTTGCAATGGGCATTTTATTAAAATAGGTTCAGGAAAATATTTAAACAACTTTCAGCACAATGGCAATGAAACCAAGGTATATATATCCATTGACAATGAACAAATGGGCTATTATCTATTTAAAAATAAATACAGAGATGGGTTTGAAAACCTGATTGCACAATTGCATCAATTGTCTATAGATACTGCATTGCTATCGGGAGACAATGATAAAGAAAGAGAAAATGTGGGCAAAATGATGGGTAAAAAAAGTACTATGTTATTCAACCAGGATCCACACCAAAAAATGGCATTTGTAAATCAAATGAAAACGAAGGGAAAAGTCGCCATGATTGGTGACGGTTTAAACGATGCTGGTGCAATAAAGTCTAGTGATTTAGGCATTGTGATTACAGACAATACCAATAATTTCACCCCTTCCAGCGACATCATTTTTGATGCAAAAAATTTCAACCAATTAGCCGGTTTTTTCAAATTATGTAAATCATCGCTTTTCTTAATTGGTGGTGCCTATTTTATTGCCATATTGTACAATATTATCGGACTTTCTTATGCGGTACAAGGGCAGTTATCGCCGGTGGTGGCAGCCATACTTATGCCATTGAGTTCACTGACTATTGTAATCTACGCAGTGCTGACTTCGACCTTCATTTTCAGTAAGTATATGGCCAAACAAGCTATACCCAATTAACAATCATTAGTATCCATGGGTTATTGCACCAAATGATGAGGATCATAATTGTGAATGACACACATCATAAGCCTAAAATATTTGAATGGCTACTTTTACACAACAATTATACGAAATGAATATATTATTTCTTTTGATAGGCATCAGTATTATAATAGCTATTGGGTTTTTGATAGGCTTCCTATGGGCTATCAAATCCGGTCAGTACAAAGACGATTATACGCCTTCAGTTAGAATGCTACACGACAATAATTTTAAAAGAAAACAATAATCATAGATATGAGTAATTTAGAAAGATTCAGTTATGACAATAAGATTGTAAAGATGTTTGCTCAGGCAACAGCCCTTTGGGGTATTGTAGCCATGCTTGCAGGTTTATGGGCAGCCTTACAATTGGCGTTTCCAGCATTGAAT
>JAYUTD010000594.1:0-2672 GCA_043755305.1 Saprospiraceae bacterium | reverse complement strand
GTAAATTTTTGGACATTTTCGTCGCTGTGGTTTTTTACAAGGGTCTTATAAGCATCAGATACATTGACATTCGCAAATGTTGTATCTGGTTTGCAACTGCTACAAAATGCAGCGGAAATACACACTAAAATGAAAACTAAAATCTTGTTCATTAATAGAATACTTTTTTAGTCGTTACTCTTTTCCGAAAAGTAAATAATACAATTTTCACTCATGCTTTCTTCTATAATTCTAATGGCGATAGAAACTACTAATTGGCTTTTGTTTCTAAAGAGGCCGAAGAAAACCATGCAAGCAAGGTATCCAACTTACTTCTTAAATCCTTTCTATTTACAATGAAATCAACAAAGCCCTTTTCCACCAAAAATTCAGCAGTTTGAAAACCTTCAGGCAAGTCTCTTTTGATGGTCTCCTTTATTACCCTTGGGCCTGCAAAACCAATCAAAGCACCCGGTTCTGCAAGATTGAGGTCACCAAGCATAGCAAATGAAGCAGTAACACCTCCGGTAGTTGGGTCAGTCATTAATGAAAAATAGGGTATGCCATTTCTGGCGAGCAAGGTCAATTTTGCAGATGTCTTCGCCATTTGCATTAAGGAAAAAGCTGATTCCATCATCCTTGCCCCACCAGACTTTGAGATAATCAATAAAGGTGTTTTGTGCTGAATGGAGTAATCAATTGCCCTGGAAATTTTCTCTCCAACCACAGAGCCCATCGAACCGCCGATAAAAGTAAAATCCATCGCACAAACTGTCAAGCTTTTCCCATTTATTTCCCCTGATGCAACTGACATAGCGTCACTGACGTCTGATTTTTCATATATCGTATCCAACCTATCTTTATAAGACTTTAAGTCTACAAAATTAAGTACGTCTTTTGAGTAGATTTCGTCAAATAGTCGGACATAATTACCCTCAAATATTATTTCAAAATACTGCGCCGAACCAATCCTTACATGATGGTCGCATTTAGGACACAAATAAAAATTTTCTGCCAACTCTTTATGAGTGGTCAATTCATTGCACTTATCACATTTGTGCCACAATCCATCAGGTGCTTCTTTCTTAGCCTTTGTTGCGGTTTGAATACCGTCTTTAAGCCTTTTAAACCAACTCATAAGTTTACTATTTCAGATTACCAAAACACTTGGTAATTATTTTGATTATTAATGCAATTCCTACAAATTAAAATCGGAAAAATTTCCTTTTAAAAAATTAATATAAATATGTACATGAGTTTAAAAGGCAAAAATAAGTATTTATTTGGACATAACAATACGATTCCAATGGCAAACCTCTACAAATCTTGTATAACATTGACAACCAAATTATTGAATGGTTTTTTTTTTATAAAATTCGATACATTAAGTGGCCTGTCTTTTTTTTACGACAAATCATAAACTCTGTAAGCACTAAAATTTAGCATAAAGAAAAGTAAACTGAGTGGAACGGTATTAAACTACATTGTCTTTCAAAAAGAAACAAGGTTTCGCATTTCTTCAATATTTTTCAATGCAGCCAATCTGGATGCCATTGCAAAATCATGCCCGGAAGATGCGTACAATATATTTCTGCCGTTATTGACCAAGACACCAAAGTCTTCAATAAGGCAAGTTTTGCAAACATCTTCAAGATTCCCACCTTGTGCACCGACACCCGGTACCAACAAAAAATGATCGGGGACTATTGATCTGACTGATGTGAAATGGTCAGGTTGGGTAGCCCCTACAACAAACATCATGTTATCCTTTGTGCCCCATTGCGCTGCTTTGGAAATGACTTCCTGGTAAAGCTTGCCATTATTGGTTTGCAACAATTCAAAATCATGGCTTCCACTATTTGATGTAAGACCAAGCACGATAACCCATTTGCCTTCATAATCCAGAAAAGGTTCAACCGAATCCCGTCCCATGTAAGGCGCTACCGTCACTGCATCAAAATCAAAATATTCAAAAAAACATTTTGCATACATTTTTGAGGTGTTGCCAATATCTCCTCTCTTGGCATCGGCAATTTTAAAACAATGTGAAGGTATAAGTTTAATGACTTTTTCAAGGCTTTGCCATCCTTTGGTACCATGGCATTCAAAGAAAGCAAGGTTTGGTTTATATGCTACTGCCAAATCAGAAGTAGATTCTATGATCTGTTTGCAAAATTCAAAAATAGGATCCTCAAAATCCCTTAGATGCGCTGGCATTTTATCAGGATCGGGGTCCAGCCCCACGCATAAAAAATTCCTTTTGGCTTTTATTTGATCAATAAGGGCAAATCTATTCATACTCATATAAAAGAATAATGTCCATTGATGGCTTCTACCCCTTTAATTTCAGGTACTCTGGCTCTTATGGCCTGCTCTACACCTGCTCGCATTGTCATAGCTGACATTGAACAAAACTCACAGTTGCCTTGCCATCTTACTTTTGCAATACCTTCAGCAGTGATTTCTACCAACTCAATATTTCCACCATCAACAGCCAAATGTGGTCTGATGTCATCTAGTGCAATATTGACCTTTTCAATAAAATCTGCGGTAATTTCCATTCATTCATTTTCGAAAACAAAGATAGTGAAAATTAAGGGAATAAATGGTATCTACCCCAATCTTTGTCAAATGTAAATTTGTACTATAGCCCAATGTATATAAGTTTGGATGCCACAGATTTTTCATTAAAA
>JAYUTD010000593.1:0-6677 GCA_043755305.1 Saprospiraceae bacterium | reverse complement strand
CTTACTCCGGAAGAACAATACGTCATCTTGAATAAAGGCACCGAGCGGCCTTTCTCCAATGAATACGACAAACACTTTGTAAAAGGCAAATATATATGCCGACAATGCAATGCCGAATTGTATACCTCTGATCAAAAATTTGACTCTGGCTGCGGTTGGCCTGCCTTCGATGATGAAGTGCCCAACTCCGTAACCAAAATAACCGATGCCGACGGCCGACGAACAGAAATCATTTGCACCAATTGCAAAGGCCATTTAGGCCATGTTTTTTATGGCGAACGATTAACCGATAAAAATACACGGCATTGTGTAAATTCGCTGAGCATAAGGTTTGTAAAGGAGTAAATCAAATAAAAAGAAAGAAAATTTTGTGGCTTTTCTGCAAGTTCAACTAAGAGAAAGATCCAAGCCTAAAATCAATTTTTTCTCAATTTGCCCAGAATTCACCTATGAATGGTATCTTTACTATTATTCAAAAATTACCCAAAAGGGTGAGATTTTATTAAATCATACGTTGTAATTTTGCTTGGATTATTTATATGATCCTTAATCAGGAATTTTTAAATGGTTAACTTTTCTCATTAAATTAAACCTTATATACTTCCCACAGTCCAAGTCAAGAACATGCACAAAATTGCTTAATCAATAAAAATACTTTACCATGAAAATAGTAAAAATTGGATTCCTTCTAATGGCTTTAATACTGTCATCATCGATCGCCAATACGCAGAATGAGGCAGACTCCACCGGCCTACCCGGCGATCATTTTGACTTGTATGGTGCCCTTGAAATGTTTAAAAAAGCCAAATCAATTGAAGAATTTGAGCAGTTGATTAATACAAAAGATAACAACGTGAATAATATCGACCTCAACGAAGACGGCGAGGTAGATTACATTAAGGTAATAGATGAGCATGATAAAAATGCCCATGCTTTTGTATTGCAGGTTCCAGTTTCTGATAAAGAAAACCAGGATATAGCTACCATTGAATTAGAAAAAACAGGAGATACCACTGCGGTACTTCAAATTGTAGGTGATGAAGACATCTATGGCGAAACTACTATTGTAGAAGCAGGAGATCCTAGTGACGAAGATATGGAAATGGATGAAAAAAGTGGTCGTGGCCCCGGATTTAATGCAGATGATGCTCCCGTTTTATTTGTGGTCAACGTTTGGTACTGGCCATCCGTGAGATTTGTATATGCGCCCGTATATAGACCATGGGTATCTCCATGGAGATGGAGGGTCTACCCTGCATGGTACCGACCATGGCGCCCAATGGCATGGCATGTTTTTCATCCTTTCAGAAGTAGGCACAATCATGTAGGATTCAGAAGAGTTACAACACATAGAGTACTGACAGCACATAGGATATATACTCCACATAGAGTTACTTCAGTAACAGTAAAGACACGCCACTCAGCGAAAGTGAACAATTATCGGGTAACCAAAACAACACGTAGAACTGAGGTCACCGGACCAAAAGGAAATGAGTACAATGTAAAACACAGTACTACAAAAGTCAGGAATAATAATGGAAAGGTAGTAGGCAAAAAATCAAAAACAACTGTAACTAAAAAACGACGATAAGAACTACAGTAGCAAGATAGCACCATTGGGGAATGTCAGATGGCATTCCCTAAGCAATAAAATATATTGGATTCAAATGTTTTTATTAAGAATTTACCATTGCTAAAACTGCTTAAAGGTATTTACATTTATTTCTAAACCCATTTGAAATGCCCTTTTTCATAGAGAAATGTGGCCCTAAAATCACGCACCAAAAGATATATTTGGTAAACTCTAATATATTTTCTAGACACCCGCATACCAACAATGGTCTTCATTTAAACCAGAAATAAAGTTATCTTTCAAAAGCAAGAGAGGATTGCTTAGCTTAACCTTCCCCAAAGATGTCTTTACTTTATAAAATACAAATTAATTTTAAGTAGGAATTTTACCTTAATATTACATTTCGCTAAGGTAGCTTTATGCACAATTTTCAATAAAACAACAATAAATTAACCTAATTTTATAGGTTTTTCATTAAATCAATACAGTGAACTAAAAAAAAGCTGTAAATTAGATTTTTGAATAAAACTAAATACTAAATGTAAGCAAAACCTAGATTTAGCTCTTTTAACCGCGTAACTCCGTATACCAATGATTAATTTATCGTACTAAAAGAACATTGCTTGTATTTTTTGATTGAAGTGTAACATTTATTGACTCCGGTTTAATATAATAATAGATTGGCTTACTAAATGTTGCTAATATCAATATGAATTAATGAATATTATAAAACTGTTTTTAAGTATGGTATATTTTTTAAATTCTCTTGTGTTAAGAAGAAGCTGTTTGATGCTTTTTGCATGTTTTATTTTTGGGAATTTGATAAAAGGACAAATTGACCTTGGTCCAGCACCTTTGACAAAAGGCAAGATTTATGCTTTGGTCATTGGAATTTCCAATTACGATGATGTAAATATCAAAGATTTAAGTTTTGCGCACAAAGATGCAATGGCCTTTGCAAGTTACCTAACTTCTAAATCAGGTGGATCTGTATCTAATGAAAATATAAAAGTACTCACTAATGAACAAGCTACAATATCCAATGTTTATGCAGCTAAAAGGGAAATTGAAAACAAAATACAAAGTGGAGATTTATTCTATTTTTATTTTTCAGGTCATGGAGATGTGGAAGGTGGATTGTACAAATTAGGTTTTCTATTGTGTTATGACACTCCATTCAAGAATTATTATACCAATGCTGTGCGAATAGAAGACATCAATATGATGGCCAATACTTTGTCCATTGAAAAAGATGCCAAAGTAGTAGTAATCACAGATGCCTGCCATTCTGGTAAGTTAGTAGGCAGTGACAACAGAGGTACAATGCTGGCTAGCGAACAACTGCAAAAAGCAGAAAAAAATGAAGTCAGATTGGCGTCTTGCGAAGCTGACCAGCTTTCCCAGGAAGGCACAGCATGGGGCGGAGGAAGAGGCGTATTTTCCTATTATCTTATCAATGGAATGCTTGGCCAAGCTGACGCAGATGATAAAGACGGCATCGTGACAATAATGGAATTGGAAGCCTTTGTTAAAAACAAAGTAACAAAGGATGTGGCGAAGTTAAAACAAACAGATCAATTTCCTGTGGTGAAAGGAAAGCAAATGGCTCCAATAGCAATAATCAACGAAGAAGAATTTTTAGCTATGAAAGATATCGTAAAGCTTAATGATAGTGATTTATTGACCGCTAAATCCATTCAATATTCTTTTCCGCCGTCAGGTAAATATTTTATCAATTTATCTAAATATAAACTTTTGGATCTGGTCAAATTTAATACATGGAAAGATTTAAAAGATGATGCACTAATTGATCTTGCTTTGGATAAATTCTCTTTCTGTGAAGACAAAGAAATAAAAAATTCAAAATGGAAAAAAGCATTATTAAACAACCAGAAAATAAGAAGTCAATATTCGCAAAATCTTGCGTCGAATTTTCACAATAATGCGCAACAGTTGCTTAATCCATTTATGTCGGGAAGAGTAATCAAGATTACCAATAAAGATTCTACCATGCAGACATGTGCAAAATTGGACAATTGTGTTGACATACTGCATACCGCCCTAAACCTTATAGACGAAAAAAGTGAGCTCTACAATATCATTGCTGTAAAAGAACACTTTACCAGAGGTTTGTCTGCCCGGTTAAAAATTCCTTACTCAACCAACCCTGATAGCCTGGTAACCATAGCCCTCAAAGAGCAGAAAATGGCAAATCAAATCGACAAAAGAGTTGGCTATGTTAAGTCTGAAATGAGCTATGAATACATTTCCACTGCGACTACTCCAGGTAAAACATCCAAGAAAAAAATCATCGATAAGAAAAAAAAGGCCAATACTACAACCGAAAAGCAATAAAACAGCTATTATCAATAAACTAGAATCCAACTAATGCATAAAATTGACTTTAAGCTCCATGTAAAGAAATTAATTAATTTCAAAATATTAATCGTTTTGCCTTTCTGGCTGTCTTTTTCAATTACAGGTACAGTAGCGCAGACAACTTTAAACAGCACATCTATTACAGAAGGCAATATTTATGCATTGATCATTGGCATATCTGATTACAAAGACGATAGTATTAAAAAGTTAAGATTTGCCCATAGAGATGCAGAATTGTTTGCACAATACCTGTCTTCTCCTGCTGGTGGATCAGTGCCCAAAGAGCACATCAAATTGCTTACCAATCAAAACGCAACCATATCTAATATATATACAGAGAAGCAATGGCTGGAAGAAAATGCCAAGAAAAATGACTTGGTTTTTTTCTACTTCTCTGGACATGGTGATGTCGAAAGCAGTATATATAAATTGGGATTTTTACTAGCCTATGATACGCCTTTTAAAAATTACCTCAACAATGCTGTGCGCATTGAGGATATCAATATTATGGCGAATACGCTATCTATTCAAAAAAATGTAAACACCATTCTTATTACGGATGCATGTCATTCAGGCAAATTAGCGGGTAGCGACAACAGAGGAACAGCTTTGGTAGGAGATCAGCTATCCAAGGTTGAACAAAAAGAAATTAGGATTGCTTCCTGTGAAGCAAACCAATTGTCGGAAGAAGATGAGTTTTGGGGCGGCGGCAGAGGTGTTTTTTCTTATTATCTAATCAATGGCTTAAAAGGACTAGCAGATTCAGGCGATGAAGATGGAATTGTAACATTGGAAGAATTGAGCACATATTTAACTAAAAAGGTAAAATCCGATGTCCTAAATCTCAAACAAAAAGAACAAAAACCAGTTGTTAAAGGAGAAGACAATACTAAGCTAGCTATTGTCAATGAAGAAGAACTCAAAAAAGTGAAAGCCACCATCGACACCCCAGGAACTGCTTCAATGGTGGATGGTTCCAAGTCTGTTGATTTCGAACAACAAATTTCAGACAGGTATTTTTATGCACTTTCTGCTAAATCTTTGGTTGACAAAATTGATTTTTTTGATTGGAACAAAAAAAGCACCTCTGATGTAATTGATCTAGCCATTGAAAAATTTGGGAATCCATTAAAAGAAAATCCGGAAACAGTAGCCTACTTAAAAAGTTGTCAGACAGATGGACCAGACAGAAGAACATATGGCAAAAAATTGGCAGCACTCATTCACAATGAAATTCAAAAAGTAGTCAATAAGTACCTTCTAGGCGACAGAGAGGAATTGCAAAGAAGACAAGCCAAAAGCAACGGAATTTTTGAATTTACCGAATACCCGGAAATGATAGAAGTGGCTATGAAGTTTATTGACACCACCAATTATCTTCACCATATTCTACAAGTAAATTACCATTATTTCAAAGGCATCAGCATAAGATTAAAACCAAAGATGGGCAATACAGCCTTGGAAAATGCAATAAAAGAGCAACTCAATGCTTTGAAATTAGAACCAAATGCCGCTTATATACAAAATGAACTTGGCAATTTATATACAGCCAAAGCCATAACAGGAGACAAAGACTCTCTTAATTTAGTTTTTGAAGATGCCCTTTTTTGTTATTCCAAAGCCTGCGAATTGGTGCCTAAATGGTCACTGCCGTGGTCAAACATCAGCAATACTTATTATTTTCTTGGCTTATACAAACATGGTGTAAGTGCCGCAAAAAAAGCCATCTCACTTCAGGCCGACTATTCTAAATCATATACCAATCTGGGTAAAAATTATGAAGAATTGGAAAAATTCGTAATGGCAGAGGACAACTTTCTGAAAGCTATAGTATATAATGATAAGGATACTTTATCCTATGATAAAATGGCCAATTTCTATGTTCGTCTTACTGAATATGAAGGGGCCAATCTTTATTTCCTACAGGCCAATAAATTAAAAATTGCATTTAGCGCAAAAAATGACTCCAGCTTTGTGTCAGAGAAGTTACAAAGATTTGCAAAGGATAAAGGTGCCTACTCCGATGCAGAAAAATACCTTCAGTCAGATGATTTCACAAAGGCAAGAAAATCATTAGATTCAACAATAAAAACAAATCCTGATAAAAAAAATTACTATAGCCTTTCGAGATTAGAAGCAATGAGAAATAATCAAGAAGAAGCCTTCATTCATCTTAATAAAGCCATCGACAAAGGATTTGATTATACAATGCTAGTTATAAGGGATAAGGCATTTAATGAAATTAAAAAAAATAATAGCAAATGGCAAAAAATAATAGCAAGGCTGCCGAAAATACCAGAAATGTAATTTTTTTTCGAAACGCCTAAAAAATAAAACTAATTATTGGCGACCATAGCCGATAATCAGCATCAGGACTCTTATTATTGTTTTGAGGTTAATAAATAACACTATGTTTTACAGATTATTTTCTTTTTGTTGTGCGGCATTTATTTTTCTTTTAAATATTACCGCTCAATCTTCTTTATCAAGTGCTTCGATCACCGAAGGCAATATTTATGCAGTGATCATTGGTATTTCAGATTACCAGGATGACAGTATCAAGGACTTAAGATTTGCCCACAGAGATGCTGAACTCTTCTATGAATACTTGTCTTCGCCAGCTGGTGGATCGGTACCAAAAAGCCGGCTAAAGTTATTGACCAACGAAAATGCAACCATCTCAAACATATATACTGCCAAGCAGTGGCTTGAAGAAAGCGCAAAG